>DASVUT010000095.1:0-5802 GCA_036386955.1 Sphingomonas sp.
GGGACCGTCATCGCCAACCTTACGCGGGGCGCGGTCCCCCCCGGCGCGGCTGGCCAGTCGCCGCGCTCTCCATCGGTTCCGCCCTCGCCATCACCCCGTCGGTGCCTGCAGCCCGATCATCTGCAGAACGACCGCCTGGACGATCATCGCGCCCAGCCAATGGCCGCAATCGATCAGCGCCGCGCGGTTGGGCCGTTCGCGGATGCGGTGGGTGACGATTAGGACAGGCACCACGAACCCGATCCAGATGATCACCGCGCTGCCCAGCGCCTTGGTCCACTGGCCCGCCTCGGGCGGGGCGAGGATCAGTGCGCCCGCGAGGATGGCGGCGAACCAAGCCTCCGCCACGAAGATCACGAGCATCGAGATCGCCCCGCCCGCGCCACCGCCACCGCCACCAAAGCGGATCGCACCGCTCCGATCGGCGAGGCGGTAATAACCGATGCCAAAAGCCAGGCTGGCCAGCGCCGCCGTCATGATCGCGACCGCATTGATGGCGATATAGATCATCTCGGCCTCCTCGTCCGCCCCATGGGGAGCGCGAGCCTTCATGCACGAAAATGCCCGCGCGGAGCTACCTCCGCGCGGGCATTTTCGTGTCTGGGGCGGGCGCTTTCGCCCCCGCCCGACCGGTCAGTCGCGATCGCCCGTCAGGAAAGCCGGGGCGAACTCCGGCGCGGGGCCGTCATCCGCACCCTGGCGCGGAGCGCGGTCGCCCTCCGCACGTGCAGGCCGGTCGCCGCGGTCGCGGCGCGGGCCGCGATCACCACCACGATCACCGCCACGGTCGCCGCCACCACGCGGGCCGCGGTCACCGCCGCCGCCACCATCACGGCGCGGACCACGGTCCCCGCCGCCACGCGGGCCACGGTCGCCGCCTTCACGCGGCTCGCGCGCGGGACGTGTGTCCTCCAGCTCGGCGCCGGTTTCCTGGTCGACGACGCGCATCGACAGGCGCACCTTGCCGCGCGGATCGATCTCCAGCACCTTGACCTTGACCGCCTGGCCTTCGGTCAGCGCATCGGTCACCTTCTCGACGCGCTCGTTCTTGATCTCGGAGACGTGGACCAGCCCGTCCTTGCCGCCCATGAAGTTCACGAACGCGCCGAAATCGACCATGTTGACGACCTTGCCGTCATAGATCTTGCCGACCTCGGCCTCTTCGACCAGCCCCTTGATCCACTTGACCGCCGCGTCGATCTGCGCCGGATCGGACGACGAGACCTTGATCACGCCTTCATCGTCGATGTCGACCTTGGCACCCGTGGTCGCGACGATCTCGCGGATCACCTTGCCGCCGGTGCCGATGACTTCGCGGATCTTGCTCTTGTCGATCGTGAACGTCTCGATCCGCGGCGCGTGCGCGCTCAGTTCCGAACGCGTAGAATCGAGCGCCTTGGCCATTTCGCCCAGGATGTGCGCGCGGCCGTCATGCGCCTGTGCCAGTGCCACGCGCATGATCTCTTCGGTGATGCCGGCGATCTTGATGTCCATCTGGAGCGACGTGATGCCCTCGGACGTGCCCGCCACCTTGAAGTCCATGTCGCCCAGGTGATCCTCGTCGCCCAGGATGTCGCTGAGCACCGCGAACTTGTCGCCTTCCAGGATCAGCCCCATCGCGATGCCCGATACCGGGCGCTTGATCGGCACGCCTGCGTCCATCAGCGCAAGACTCCCGCCGCACACCGTCGCCATCGACGACGAGCCGTTGCTCTCGGTGATGTCCGACGTCACGCGGATCGTGTACGGGAACTCCTCCTTGCTCGGCAGCACGGCGTGGAGCGCGCGCCAGGCGAGCTTGCCATGGCCGACATCGCGGCGGCTGGGCGCCCCGAAACGCCCCACTTCGCCGACCGAATAGGGCGGGAAGTTATAGTGCAGCATGAAATGCTGGTACGACAGGCCGTTCAGCCCGTCGATCATCTGCTCGGCGTCGCGCGTGCCCAGCGTCGTGGTCGCGATGGTCTGCGTCTCGCCGCGCGTGAACAGCGCGCTGCCATGCGCGCGGGGCAGGAAATGCACCTCGGCGGCGATCGGGCGCACCGTTTTGGTGTCGCGCCCGTCGATGCGGATGCCGTCGGTCAGGATCGCGCCGCGCACGATCTCGGCTTCCAGCTTCTTCACCAGCTTCAGCGTGCCCAGATACTCGGCAGGGTTGCTGTGCTTGAGGTCCTCGAACGCGTCGCGCGCCTTGGTGCGCGCCGCGTTGATCGCGGTCTGGCGCGCCTGCTTGTCGGTCAGCTTGTACGCGGCGGCCATGTCGGCACCGATCAGGTCGCGAAGCGTCGCCTTGGCGGCCGACGTGTCCGCGCCCTTCTTCAGCTCCCACGGCTCCTTGGCGGCCTGTTCGGCGAGCGAGATGATCGCGTTGATCACGTCCTGGCTCGCCCGGTGCGCGAACATGACCGCGCCCAGCATGATGTCCTCGGACAGCTCCTTGGCTTCCGATTCGACCATCATGACGGCGTCGTGCGTGGCGGCGACCATCAGGTCCAGCTCGCCCGCGGCGACCTGCGTGTCCGACGGGTTCAGGATATACTCGCCGTCTTGATAGCCGACGCGCGCCGCCCCGATCGGGCCCATGAACGGCACGCCCGACAGCGTCATCGCCGCCGATGCCGCGATCATCGCGAGCAGATCGGGCTCATTCTCGCCGTCATAGCTCAGCACCTGAGCGATGCAGTTGATCTCGTTGTAGAAACCTTCCGGAAACAACGGCCGCAACGGCCGATCGATCAACCGGCTGACCAATGTCTCGCGCTCGGTCGCGCCGCGCTCGCGCTTGAAGAAGCCGCCGGGAATGCGACCCGCGGCCGAGAATTTTTCCTGATAGTGAACGGTGAGCGGGAAGAAGTCCTGCCCTTCCTTCACCGACTTGGCGGCCGTCACCGCGCACAGCACCACCGTTTCGCCCAGCGTCGCGAGCACCGCGCCGTCGGCCTGTCGCGCCACGCGGCCCGACTCCAGGGTCAGCGTCTTGCCGCCCCACTGAATTTCTACCTTCTTGGTATCGAACATTGTCATTCCTTCAACGCCGCGCGCCCGATGCGCGCGGGGCCTGTGAGTCGAGCCATGATCGGCTCGTGCCAGAGCACCGGATTGTGGTCTGGCGTCGCTTGCGTCCCCACAAAGGCGGGGACCCAGTCTGGACTCCCGCCTTCGCGGGAGCACGATGAAAGAAGGGCGCCACGGGGGCGCCCTTTCCGAATTACTTGCGAAGGCCGAGCTTCGCGATGAGATCGAGGTAACGCTGGCCTTCCGTCTTGCGGAGATAATCCAGCAGCGACCGGCGCTTGTTGACCATCATCAGCAGCCCGCGGCGCGAATGATTGTCCTTGGCGTGGCCCTTGAAATGCTCGGTCAGGTTGCGGATGCGCTCGGTCAGGATGGCGACCTGGACTTCGGGGGAGCCGGTGTCGCCGTCCTGGCGGCCATGTTCCTTGATCAGTTCCTGGCGGCGGTCTGCGGTGATCGTCATGTGTCTTCCTTCGACATCGGGAGATTGAACCCCCGCGCGACACGGACCTCGCCTCCAACGATATCGACCAGCGCCACCGGCACGTCGTCGATCATGGCAAAGGCGGCCCCATCGGCGGCGGCGATCCCGGCCAGTACACGCCCCTGTCGGAGCGCCCCTGCCTGGTCGGGAGTGAGAACAAGAGCCGGGATGTCGTCCAGCCCCGCCCTCAACGGCAGGATCAAGTGTTCAAGCGACCGCGCCTTAGCCGATGCGTCCAGTTTGTCCAGCGATATCGCCCGCGACAGGTCGAACGGCCCCGCCTTTGTCCGGCGCAGCATGGTCACATGCCCGACCGTGCCGAGCGCCGCCGCGATGTCGCGCGCGAGCGAGCGGATGTACGTACCCTTGGACACATGCGCGGTCAGCGTGATCTCCTCCGATTCCTCTCCGAGCTTGCTCGGGGAGGGGGACCGCGCGCGCAGCGCGTGGTGGAGGGGCAAAGGCGCTTGCGATCGGTAACCGACCCCTCCACCACCGGCTTCGCCGACGGTCTCCCTCCCCGAGCCAAGCTCGGGGAGGATTGTCAGCGCGAACACCACCACGTCCCGGCTCGCCAGCACCACCGCCTCGCCCGCCCGCGCCAGATCATAAGCCCGCGCGCCATCGACCTTCAGCGCGGAATACGCGGGCGGCACCTGCGAGATCGGCCCGGTGAACCGCGGCAACACCGCCTCGACCGCCGCCGCCGTCGGCCGCACGGGCGACGTCGCGATCACCCGTCCTTCGGCGTCGAGCGTATCGGTCTGCTCGCCGAACGCGATCGTAAAATCATAGACTTTGTCGCTGTCGAGCATACGGCCGGCGAGCTTGGTCGCCTCACCCAACGCTATAGGCAGAACGCCCGTGGCGAGCGGATCAAGCGTCCCACCGTGACCGACCTTGGTCTTGGCATACCCGCCCTGACGCAGTGCACGTTTCACCGCACTTACCGCCTGAGTCGAGCCGAGCCCGAGCGGCTTGTCGAGGATGATCCAGCCATGCACCCGGCTGCCTTAGCGACCGGGCAACGCTGCCGCTAGCGCCGCAGCCGCCGGTCGACCGGCGCGCCCGCGGGTGGGGTGCTACGGCGAATGGATTTCACGCCGCAACTCTGCTGCGGGAGAAAGGCGACCCGCAGCCGCGAGAACCGATCGAAGTTGCCGACCGGATCGGTGGTATAACTCAGCGTATCGAGTGGACGCTGGAACTCGCACGGACCGGTCAGCGTGACCTGGTACCAACGCTCGGTACGATCACGCACATAAAGCGTATCGCTGCCCTCGGGGCCGCGACGCCAGTCGCGCAGATTGCCGCCAGCGGCCATGCGGATGATCGTCGGCTTGCCGTAGGGCGTGCCGGGGGGAAGCGCAGTCGGGGCCTGCGCGGCGAGAAGGGCGGAGAGGAGGATGCTCATGCAAATTTCCTAGACTGCAGCGGCTTAACCCGCGCTGACCGCCCATGTTCCCGCCAATCCACGACCGCGACACCGCCCGCATCGACGCGCGGCGAGCCGATGACGTCTGGATCCTCGCCGAGAAGGGGGGGGGCGGCGTAGCCGACGGAGGGGACTCCCAACGCGTTCAGCGCTCCTGGTCGAGAACCCGGCGCGGGGAGCGTTTCCCGTCGAGAACTCCCTCCACCCTAACCCGCACCCACCGCCCACGTCCCCGCCAAGGCCCCGGCATGATGCCGCCGACACAGCGCCACATAACGATCGTTGCCGCCGATTTCGGTCTGAATGCCCTGTGCGACCGCGGCACCGGTTGCGTCGACGCGCAGGTTCATCGTCGCCTTGCGCCCGCACACGCACACCGACTTGATCTCGACCAGCGCGTCGGCGATCGCCAGCAACCGCGCCGATCCGGGAAACAACGCCCCCTGAAAGTCGGTGCGAAGACCATAAGCGAGCACGGGAATGCCGTCCGTATCGGCGATGCCCGCAAGCTGATCGACCTGCCCCGGTGTCAGGAACTGCGCCTCGTCGACCAGCACGCAGGCCAGCGGCGATCCCGCGTGCCTCGCGCCCACACGGTCGCGAAGATCGGTCGCGGCATCGAACATCGTCGCGGGCGCCTCCAGCCCGATCCGGCTGGCGATCGTCCCCGCCGCGAACCGATCGTCGACCGCTGCGGTGAACAGCATCGTGCGCATCCCCCGCTCACGATAATTGAAGTCCGCCTGCAACAGGTTGGTCGACTTCCCCGCGTTCATCGAAGCATAGTAGAAATAAAGCTTGGCCACAGCGTCTCCTCAGCCGTCCGCTGCGTCATCCAAATCTCGCGCCACGTCCGGCTTGCGCAACA
>DASVUT010000096.1:0-4325 GCA_036386955.1 Sphingomonas sp.
CCGACGGCCGCTCGATGTTTGTGAACATCCAGCACCCGGGCGAAAATGGCACCGCCGCCGCACCCACCTCCAACTGGCCCGCCAGCCAGACCGGTGCCGCCCCGGGCAGCCGCCCGCGCTCGGCGACGATCGTGATCACCCGGGCGGATGGGGGCGTTATCGGCATCTAAGCGTTGCCGGGCGCGGTCTTGCGGCCGCCCCGACCGCGTGAAAGAAGAAACGGCGGCGGCTCGCAAAGGTCCGCCGCCGCTTCGGAGTCCCCCCATGTCGATCCGTTCGACCACCTCGCCCGACATCGACCTCGTCATCCTGCCGCCGGTGCGCGATCTGGGCGACGGTTTCACCGTCCGCCGCGCGCTGCCATCGCCGCACCGGCGCATGGTCGGCCCGTTCATCTTCTTTGACCAGATGGGCCCGGCCGCCTTTGGTGAGGGCGAAGGGCTCGACGTGCGCCCGCACCCGCATATCGGGCTCGCCACCGTCACCTATCTGCTCGGCGGCGAGATCATGCACCGCGACAGCGTCGGCTCGGTCCAGTCGATCCGCCCCGGCGAGGTCAACTGGATGACCGCGGGCTCCGGCATCGTCCATTCCGAACGCAGCGACACGCCGCGCACCGGCGGCAGCCTGTACGGGCTGCAGACCTGGCTCGCACTCCCCGCCGCCGCGGAGGAAACCGCGCCCGCCTTCACGCACTACAAGGCCGGCGAGATCCCGTCGGTGGAGGATGCGGGCGTCCAGCTGACCCTGGTCGCAGGCACCCTCGACGGGTTGAGATCGCCGGTCTCCACCTTCTCCGATCTCGTCTTCGCCGACATCCAGCTCGCCGCCGGCGCGCGCTACCAATTGCGCGCCGGCCATGTCGAACGCGCGGTCTATGTCGTCGAGGGCGCGGTGGAGATCGTCGGTCAGACCGGCGCGTTCACCACCGGTGAGCTCGTCGTGTTCCGCCCGGATTCGGAGATCATCCTCCACGCCCCCTCGACCGCGCGGCTGATGCTGATCGGCGGCGAGCCATTGCCCGAAAAGCGCTACCTCTTCTGGAACTTCGTCTCCTCGCGCCAGGACCGCATCGAACAAGCCAAAGCCGACTGGCGCGCCAATCGCTTCGCACCCGTCCCTGGCGACCCCGAATTCATTCCGCTCCCCGAGGAACCCGCCGGCGTCCGCTATCCGTAGGCGATCGAGACTACCGCGGTAGGCTCGCTGCATGGAGCTCTCCCCCAGTCTGTGCTCCGGCGAAGGCCGGAGCCCAGGATGCGGTCGACACGCCGGTCCACAATGTTCCGGCCTCCGCCGGAGTACAGCATAACCTCGTTACGCTGCGACAGTCGGAGCTAAAGACGTTCGGTTCGCGCAAAGATGCAAAGGCGCAATGGCCGTCGCAGCCCAATATCCCCGCGCGAAGCGCAACAGGCCTGTTATCGACCTTCTATTCGCGCCTTTGCGTCTTAGCGTGAACAAGGCCTTCTTCTGGCCCACCCTGTTTGGCGACGAAAAGAAGGTGGTTCGCGCGGAGGCGCGGAGACGCGGAGACGCGGAGAAGAAGTTTCGAAGCCGTACCCTCGGGGGCAACGCCGAAGGCCACATGCCTGCGGCGCTTCCGAAAGTGCTCCTCTTTTTCTTCTCCGCGTCTCCGCGTCTCCGCGCGAACCCTCGACCTTCTACCCCGACCAGTCGATCAGAACGCCAGCGACAACCCCGCGAACCCAGTCACCGAATCACGGTCGTCGCGCATCGTCTGACCGCTCACGCCCGCCCGCACGCCCAGCGGCCCGCCGAACAGCCGCCCGTCCACGCCCAGCGCATAGCTCATGTAATCGCGGTCGGCGCGCTCGACGCCGGTGGTGAAGCTGATCGGCGCGCCCGTCGGACGGATCGTGATCGTGCGGGGATCGTCGTCGAACTCGCGCTCATAGCTTGCCCGCGCGAAGAACCCGACGCTCGATTCCGGCAGCGCGCGCGCGACGATGCCCGCGCGCCCGGTCAGGCTCTCGATCCGCTGCCGGCCGAAGGCCGCGCTGGTCGAGGTCGGGGCCGCCTCGGTATAGCCGTCCAGCGTGATCCGGTCGTAACCGATCGACAGGTCCGGGCCGATCCCGACTGCGCCGTCCGTGAACAGATCGACCGCGACGGTCGCGCGCCCGGCGACGTAATCGCCGTCGGTGGTCCCGCGCTGTTCGCGCGTGGTCGGCCCCAGCACGACCGTGCGGCGGATGCGGTTGTAATCGATCTCGCCATAGGTGCCGTCGACCAGCAGACGGAACGGACCGACGCCCAGCCGGCCGTAGCCGCTCGCGCTCCACGCCTTGACGCGGTAATCGCCCGCGCCGGTGAAATCACCTTTGCCGTCGCTATACCCGCCGACGATGCCGATGCCGGACCGTTCGCCGATCGCTAGATCGGCGCCCAGAACGCCGGCGAAACCGCGCTCGACGATCCCGACGCGCTGGGCGCTGTTGCCCGAGTCATAGTATCGATACCCGGCATTGCCGAACAGCACGACCCGGCGTCCGTTGTGCGCGACGCCGCGCATCGGCGCTTCGAACAGGTCGCGCTGCGCGCGGAACGTCGTCTGCGCGGCATAGCCCAGCCCGGCGATCTGTTCGGGTGCCTTGACTAGGCTGGCGAGCGCCTGGCCCTGGATACGCTGCGTGATGCCGGCCGGATGGACGCTGTCGGCGAGCAGATAGGTCTCGTTGGCGTTGGGGGTCACCAGGGTCGAACGGTTGCAGTTGAGCGATGATGGCACCGTGCACGCGACGCCCGTCGTCGTCACCGCGATGCCGAAGCTCGACGCGTTCGCGACGATCTCGTTGAACAGCCGGTCGGTGTCGAAATACAGCGCGTTGACGTTGCTCGACGCGAGGGCCGCCGCGAAGGTCTGGTTGAACAGCACCAGCCCGGCATTGCCGCCCGTCTGCACCGCCAGCGTGACGATGCGCGACGCACCCGCCGCCTGAACGCGCGCGACTTGCGCCGCGAGTTGGGTCGCGGCGGTGGTCAGCGTGGCATTGTTGGTGCTGCCGGCCGCCTGGAACGCGAAGAAGTCGTTGCCGCCGCCCTGGATGTACACCAGATCGCGCGGACCGAAGGTACCGCCGGACGCGATGAAGTTGTTGATCTGCGTCGTGATCGACAGGGACGGCCCGTTCGGCGCGGTCACGCGCGCGCCGCCGATCGCGTAGTTGGTGCCGCCCTGGCCATAGACCGGGCGCAGATCGAGGCCGAGCCGCGCCGCCATCACCTCGGGCGCGACCGGATCGGGGTTGGTGGTGAAGCTGCCGGCATCGCGCGGGATGCGCGGATCGAGCGTCAGGAAATATCCACCATCGGCCAGGCTGTCACCGAACACGACGATCCGGTTGACCGGCTCCCCCGAAGCGGTCGCGGGCGCGCTGGTCTGCGCCAGGGCGGGAACGGCTAGGGCGAGCAGCGGCAGCGATGCGGCCGCACGGATCAGGCGCTTCATGGGATTCTCTCCTGCGTTCCGCCTCTGCACGGGCGGGGCGCACCGCTTGCAACCGGCATGCCCGCCGGTCAAGCGACTTGGATCAACCCAGCTTGGTCAATGCAAAGGCCGCCAGAAACCCGGACACGGCGATCAGTCCGGAATATTCGTGGCTGTGCGCGGTCGCCTCGGGGATCATCGTGTCGATCAGCATGGCCAGGATCGCGCCCGCCGCGATGGCCGTCACCGCCGCGATCACCGCCGGGGCCGCGCCCGCCAGCGCCGCGTTGCCGATCATCGCCGCCACCGCGCTTGTCACCGCGATGCCGCCCCACACCCCGAACACATAGGCCGCGCTACGCCCGCCCGCCTTCATTCCCGCCGCGCTCGACAGGCCCTCGGGCACGTTGGACAGGAACACGGCCGCCACCGTCGCCGTGCTGACGCCGCTCCCGTCCAGCAGGCTGACGCCGATCACGACCGATTCCGGGATGCCGTCGAGCAGCGCGCCGATGGCGATCGCCAGCCCCGAACTCGTGCCCGCATCGGCTTGCGACGCCTGCGGCATCGATCCCGACCGCTTGCGATGCTGTCCGCCTCGCCGAGACACCATGACATTGGCGATCGTATAGGCGATCGCGCCGCCGATGAACCCGCCCGCCGTGGCGCCGAACCCGCCCTGACCATAGGCTTCGTCCATCAGGTCGAACGCCACCGCGGAGATCAGCACCCCCGATCCCGCCGCCATGACCGCCGCGATCAGGCGTTGCGGCAACCGGACATGCCAGCCGATCAGCGCGCCCAGCACCAGCGCCGATCCGCCGACCAGTCCCCAGAATCCCGCTGTCCAGATGCCGCCCACGCCCGTGATCCT
>DASVUT010000097.1:0-2327 GCA_036386955.1 Sphingomonas sp.
ATGGCGACACCATCGCGATCGACTTCGTTCCTGACGCTTCGCCCGGATGGCTGGTCGGGGCCAAGCGGGCAGGCGGGCGGACGGGGACCCGCCGTCACCTCGCCCAGCACGTGCCCGATCGCTTAGCCGAAGCCCTGACCGCGCGGCTCGCGCTCCCGGCCGAACTGGGCCAGGCAACCGACCGGGCGCTCGTCGATGCCGAACGGAAACTGTCTGCCTGGCCCTTTCAGCCCACCGGAACCGAGGGCTTCGCGAAGGCGGAGGTGACGGTCGGCGGCATCGCAACCGCGGGATTGTCGTCGCGCACGATGATGGCCGCGCATTTGCCCGGACTCTATGCTATAGGGGAGGCGGTGGACGTTACCGGCTGGCTCGGTGGCTATAACTTTCAATGGGCGTGGGCGAGCGGTTGGGCCGCCGGCCAATCGCTCTAGCGCCCGTTCCATCGGAGCTGGCGCTCCTTACAACGCCGCTGTCGCGGCCCCATGTCGAGAACTTATGCCCTTTTCCAACCTTCCCCCCGTGCTCGCAGAGGCGCTTGTCGCCCGCGGTTACACTGAACTCACTCCCGTCCAAGCCTCGGTCGTGGCCGAAGAAGCACGCGGTCGCGACCTGCTCGTGTCGGCGCAGACCGGCTCGGGCAAGACCGTCGCCTTCGGCCTTGCCGCCGCTGAGCAATTGCTCGGTGAGGACGGTACACTTCCCCCTGAGGGACCACTTGCGCTCGTGATCGCGCCGACTCGCGAGCTGGCGCTTCAGGTCGCCAAGGAACTGCAATGGCTGTACGCGCCGTCGCGCGCCCGGATCGTGACCTGCGTCGGCGGCATGGACGCCAGCCGCGAACGCCGCGCCTTGAGCCAGGGCGCGCACATCGTCGTCGGCACCCCCGGCCGGCTCTGCGACCATCTCGGCCGCGGCAGCCTCGACCTGTCGAAGCTGCGCGTCGCCGTCCTCGACGAGGCCGACGAAATGCTCGACATGGGCTTTCGCGAAGACCTCGAACAGATCCTCGACGCCACCGCCGAGGGTCGCCGCACCTTCATGTTCTCCGCGACCCTTCCCAAGCCGATCGTCGCTCTCGCCAAGCGCTACCAGCGCGACGCGCTGCGCATATCGACGGTTGGCGAAGACCGGGGCCATGGCGACATCAGCTACCAAGCCATGGCGGTCGCGCCCGCCGACATCGAGCATGCGGTCGTGAACCTGCTCCGCTTCCACGAGGCAGAGACCGCGATGCTGTTCTGTGCGACGCGCGACAATGTACGCCATCTCCACGCCAGCCTCGTTGAGCGCGGCTTCGCGGCGGTCGCCTTGTCGGGCGAGCATTCGCAATCCGAACGCAACCAGGCGCTCCAGGCGCTCCGTGATCGCCGTGCACGCGTCTGCGTCGCGACGGATGTGGCCGCGCGGGGCATCGATCTCCCGACCTTGTCGCTGGTCGTCCATGTCGAGCTGCCCCGGGACGCGGAGACGCTGCAGCACCGCTCGGGCCGGACGGGCAGGGCGGGCAAGAAAGGTACGGCGATCCTGATCGTGCCCTATCCCCGCCGGCGCCGCGTCGACATGATGCTGCGCGGGGCCAAGATCGCGGCCGATTGGATCACGCCGCCCACCGCCGAGTCGATCCGCGACAAGGACCGCGAGCGGCTGATCGAGACGCTGCTCGCCCCGGTCGAGTTCGACGAAGAGGACCGGATGCTCGGTGAGCGGCTGCTGGCGGAACGGCCCGCAGCCGATATCGCGGCCGCCCTCGTCCGCGCCCACCGCGCCTCCATGCCACAGGCCGAGGAGCTGCTCGACGGCGCCCCGGCACCCGATCACAATACCGCGCCGCGCGACGGCTTCACCGACACCATCTGGTTCCGGATGGACGTCGGCCGCCGGCAGAACGCCGATCCGCGCTGGCTGCTGCCGCTCCTGTGCCGTCGCGGGCACATCACCAAGAACGAGGTCGGCGCGATCCGTATCGCCGCCAACGAGACGCATTTCGAGATCCCGCGCCAAGTCGCCGACCGCTTCACCCGCGCGCTGGCCCGGCCGGACGAGGACGGCAGCGGCATCACCATCACCCCAGTGCAGGGCGGCCCGGCACCGATGCAGGCGCATGCCCGTTCGGACCGGCCCGTGCACCGCGCGCGTCCCAGCCAGCCGCGCCGCACGCCGGTTAGAAAGTAACGCGCGGGTAAAAAAAGCTGTTGACCGATGTTGGAGAGGGGCCTAAAGGCTCTCTCACCGCAGCGACGAACCACACGGTTCGCTACTCGGTCACCGAGACCCAGGCGAACCGAACATCCTTCGAAAGAGGGTAGGCAGGTTCGCCGGTATTT
>DASVUT010000098.1:0-19948 GCA_036386955.1 Sphingomonas sp.
AGCATGAGCGCAGCGATCACCCGGTCGTGCCAGCTCATGAACGTCGCACGGATCGTGTTCCAGGCGATCAACCGGTCATGACGGAACAGGCGGCTTATCTAACCCTTGTCATCATGTCCGCGCTATGTCGGCAATGGGTGAACAGCCGCTACCACAAGTAACCGCGCCGGCTGGACTCGCGGCCGCGCCCCGGCAAAGGGCGACGCATGGTTCGGATGGTGCTTGGCTGGGAAACGCTGAAGGTTTGGCTGACGGCGTCCACCGGGCTGGACCACCGCGACTTTCACCTGGTGCTGGGTGTACTGCTGACGCTGGGCATTGGATGGGTGCTGCGCCGCCCGCTCGGTTCTTGGCTGCCGCTGGGGATCGTCGCAGGTTTCGAACTGGTCAACGAAGCATTCGACTTTGTCCGGTATCGGATTGATGATTACCCCTGGGGGCCAGAGCCGATGCTGGTCGACATTGCAGTCACGCTGGTGCCTCCGCTCGCCATCGTGCTGGCCGCCCGCTGGGATCAACGCCGCGCACTCGCCGCGGGGCAGGGGTGATCGACACATCGACATGTCGACGATTTCCACCGAATTATCCGGCTCTGTGCATTTCCTACTCGAAAGCACGAATTGGACCGGTGCTTACCCGCCCCGATCGCCGGCTTCCTTCCTGTCACACCCTCTGTGCCACGGATGCGGGATGCCCAAAGTTCGTGCTTTCGGGTAGGAAATGTCGATGACCCGATCCACGCCCCCGCGCCCGCCCGCCAAAGCCGCTAAGCCGACCGGCACCGCGCCGAAAGTCACCCAGGGCGACCTGTTCCGCCTCGACAGCCCGCTCACCGCCGAAATTCGCGGCGAACGCTCGCTAATGGCGTTCCCCTTCTTCGCGCTGGCCAAGACCGCGTGGATGAAGCCGCTGACGTATCAGACCGATGCCGTGTCGATCGAGGTGCGTCCATCCGCCAGCGGCGTGGCAACGATCTATGACAAGGAGATCGTGCTCTACATCGCGAGTCTGATGGCGGCCAAGCTCGAGGCGGGCGAACAGGTCGCGCAGGATTTCATCTTTACCGCGCACGACCTGTTCCAAGTCACCGGCGCCAACCATTCGGCGCGCTCTTATGGGAGGCTATCCGAGGCGCTGGAGCGGCTTCAGGGCACGCAGATCAAGACCAACATCGAGGCCGGTGGGGAGGGGGAGGAGGGTTTTTTCTCTTGGCTTTCCGAAGCCAAGCTCCATTACACCCGCGCCAAGGGCGGCGAGCGGCGGTTGAAGGCGGTCAAGGTACGGCTGTGCGACTGGCTGTTCCGCGCCATCCTGCTCGATCGCCACGTCCTCGATTACGCTGCCGCCTATTTCCAATTGGGACCGATTGAGCGGCGAATCTATGAAGTCGCACGGGCCAGCGGCAACGGCGACAAGCCAGATAGCGCCAGGGGAACCGAGCGGCTCGACCTCGACCTGGCGACGTTCCGGCTCCAGGTCGGTTATCAGAACCCGCTCGCCAATTTCCGCGCGGCGCTGCGCGCGATCGCGGGCACCGACGCGATTCCCGGCTATCGGATCGAGCTGGTGGAAACAATCGACGAGGGCGGAGGAGCCGCGACAGGGGGCGGGGCAGGGGAGGCTCTCCCGCGTGGACGCGGCCGACGCGGCAACCCCACGCGCGTGATCATCACGCCCCGAACGGCCGAGCCCGCGCTCGAACAGGTGGACGGCGAGGGCGGCGATCGGACGAACGAATCAGGATCGGAGCCGCAAACCGAATCAGAGCGGCCGGGGGTCAGAGACGTGGTGCAATAGCTACTCGAAAGCACGAGTCCTGATGCCCATTTCTACTCGAAAGCACGAATCAGCCGGGCATTTGTTACTCGAAAGCACGATTCATTGCGGCCGAAACGGAGCATTTTACCGCTTTTTCTGTATTTGTTACTCGAAAGCACGAACCGTGAACGCTTCCGAAGTTGGATTTCGCACGCGATAAGGACCGGGTCACCGGGATTGGCCCCGTGGCGAACATGAGGGATGCCGTGACCACATAAAGGAAAGCCCGGCACGAGGCCGGGCATCCCAGGTATTTCATGGAGCGACGTCGCCAAACGTCGATCCGGGGCAACAATCACCCCCTCCTGATACGCCTGAACCAGCTTCGGTTCAAGGATGCGTGTTTCGCGCCACGCCTTTTTTTGTCTCGTGTCCGGCCCCGAACGGGGAGGGAAGATGACGGCGTTTACCTTGGGGGAAGCGACGGCGACGGCGCTTGGCCGAATGACCGCGCGTTATGCGGCAAGGTCGGGCACACCCGTGGGTGGTATCGATCGCCCCGTGCGTCGTGGCAGCGTCGAGGCGGGAAGCTTCGAAGGCGGCTTCTTCGCGGCGCCGGCGCCCGGCGCCTGCGACGCGATGCTGCGCGCTGCTCGCCAAGCGCTCGATGCAGGACGCCGGCTGAAGCGCCTCGCGCGAACGGAAGGCCGCGTGCTGAGCGCTTCCGAACGCGCGATCGCCAGCCTGACTGCGGGTGCGGTGCGCGTGTTCGAGGAGCTGTGCGCGCTCGCCCGACTCAACCGCGGCCGCGTTTACCCCAGCTATGACCGGCTCGCCGCCGCCACCGCACTCGGCCGTGCCACTGTCGCGCGCGCGCTGGACCTGCTCGAGGGAGCGGGCTTCCTTGCCCGCCAGCGCCGCTTCATACGGGTCGAGGGGGAGGGGGCGGGACCACGCTATGCGCAGACCTCCAACGCCTATCGGCCGCAGATGCCTAGTGGTCTGGCGGCGAAGCTCGCACGCGTACTGCCGCGCTGGCAGATACCGGCGCCGTTGCCCGACGATGCGCTCGAGCATGCACAAGCCGAGACCGCGTCGGTCACCACGATGCGTGCAGGGCTGTCGTGCCGCGACTTGGCGGAAGCGGCGATCGAAGGGCCGCTCGGCCGCGTGCTCGCCCGTCTGGGTCATGCGCTCGACAGGCGAAGCGAGCGCGAGTCTCACGATGAACCTGAAACCCTAACTCAATTGATTCATAAGGGTTGCGAAGACCCCAACGCTCGGCGGTGGGCAGATGAGCGAGCAAGGGCTGGCTAGATGGTGCCATGCAAAAGCCTCACGATACATCTATTCAACACAGTAAGCGGCAATTACACGCGCTCCCACGGGCAGCTAACGCGAAGTCCGCGGGCGCGATGGCCGATCACCAGGACAATCGGTGCCCTATTTCAGCAATGGCTGGTTCCAGAATGCCGTCACCTATTGGGAAAACTGTTCGATCGCCTGAACTGGCGCGACGGGCGCGCGCCGACCGTGGTCGAGATCGGTTCTTATGAGAGGCAATCGACGTTGTGGACGATCGCCAACCTCCTGCGCCATCCAGACAGCCGCATACACTGTATCGATCATTTCGCCGGCGGAATCGAGCACGGTCCCGATATAGGTAAATCGCTACGCACCCGGTTCGACGCCAACGTCGCCCAAAGCGCGGACGCAGCGAAAGTCCATGTCCATCAGAACCTGTCGCGCGATGGACTGATGACGCTGCGCCAACAAGGCGTGCAGGCCGACTTCATCTATATCGACGGCTCGCACCAAGGCCCCGACGTGCTGGAGGATCTGGTTCTGTCGTTCCGCCTGCTCAAGGTCGGCGGTATCATCATCTGTGATGATTATCTGTGGTTCATGGAAGGGCAGGAGGTACAGAATGTGGACCTGCTCAATTCGTCCAAACTGGCGATAGACGCGTTCGTGAATGTCTTCATCCGCAAGCTACGCCTCGTGCAAGGCCAGCCGCTCTACCAACTGGCGTTTCAGAAGACCGGCGACTGATCGTATCGACCAGCTATCGACACGTCGGTGATCAGACATGTTGCCATGTCGGGGTGTCGACAGGTAGGGGCATCGCCATGCCGACAGTCGCGATCATCAGCCAGAAGGGCGGGGCGGGAAAGACCACGCTCGCCATCCACCTGGCTGCGGCCGCGCAAGAAGCGGGTCTGGTGTCGCTGATCGTCGACACCGATCCGCAGGCAACCGCAAGTCAATGGGCCGCTTGGCGCCGTGACACGCCGCCCGAAGTAATCGACAGCCCGCCGCCCAGGCTTCACGCCAAGATCGAGGCGGCGCGAGTGCAAGGCGCGCAGTTCGTGGTGATCGACACGCCGCCCCATGCCGATAGCGCCGCACGTGCTGCCGTCGAGATCGCCGACCTGGTGCTGATACCGTGCCGCCCGAGCGCCTTCGACTTGTCGGCAATCCAGACCACCGCCAAGCTTGTCCAACTGTTGCGCAAGCCCGCCTTTGTCGTCTTCACCGCCGGCGCGCCCAATGCGCCCCGCATCTATGCCGAGGCGGGCGAGCTGGTCGCGGGCTTCGGCACGCCGGCTTGCCCGCTGATCCTGCCCGACCGTGCCGCATATCGCCACGCATCGGCCGAGGGGCGCACTGTTACCGAGCTGGAACCGAACGGTCGTGCAGCCGGCGAGGTCAGGGCACTCTATGCGTGGACGTGTCTACAGCTCGACGTATCGACAAAAATCAAGCGAAAGATCAGGGCATGAGCCGCAAGCCATCATTTGCGAATCTGCGCACCCAGCCTCCCGCTGTGGACACGCCATCCGACGAGGGCGTCACACCAGCCCCAGGAAAACCCGTTAGTCGCGAAGGCCGCAAGCAGATCGCAGGCTTTTTCACCCCCGACATGTCGCTAGCTCTCCATATGCTGGCGAGGCGGCAGGGGAGGAGTCTTCAGGCTTTGATGAGCGAAGCGTTCGACGACGTGCTGAGGAAGCATGGCGAAAGTCCGATAGGCGAATGAATGCCTACACGAGTGCCGGCAGATAGCAGTTCGCCTAGCGTCAACCCCATGCTAACGCCAACATGATCATCGTGGCATAAGCCCGAACGAGGAAATATCGGTGACAGTTATGTCCGCTACCTGCTCAGCGGTATCGGGGTGGAGTACGCAAGGGTCGGTATGGCGGAAGCGGTCGCGATGAACCTCTATGCCCCGCACACCTTAGAAAGGTTCGACACTCACCGCTCGATCGGCAATCGCGAACGCAGCCGCATGCGGTGCTATGCGGCGCTAGCCGTCAACGACATCGTTGCGATTGCTGCTAGCTTCCTACTCGCCAACCTCATCTATCTGGGCGACTGGTCGACCACGCATGGTACCGCGATTGTGACCGTGCTGGTTCCAATTTATCTAAGCATCGCAGGTGGCGTCGCCTACGACGGTGCGATACTGCGCGATCCACGGCTGGGCGCGTACAAAGCCATTCGCGCGCTGGCGCTGGCTGCCGCCAGCGTGCTTATCATCGCCTATTCATTCAAGGTCGGGAGTGTCTTCTCGCGAGTGGTGTTTTGGACGGGCACGGTGGGTGCGACGGCGCTGCTGCTGATTAGCCGGGTGCTACTAGGCCGCGTGTTGCTACGCGTACTGGGCGGCAATCCGTTCAGCACCGTGGTCATCGTTGACCGCGTTGACTGGCCTGCATCGTCTGAGTCAGCCTCGTCATCCGATACCATGCTAGATGCGGCGTGCCTGGGCTTCGATCCGCTGACCGACGATCCCCTGCATTTCGATCAGCTCGCCAAGCGCGTCGCCAATGCCGACCGCGTGCTGATCGCCTGTCCGGACGATCGCATCGTGGCCTGGGCGCACGTGCTCAAATGCATGGCGGTCGACGGTGAAGTACTCGCCCCCGACGTGGACCGCATCGGCATGATCGGGGTCGGCCGCTATGAACATCGGCGTACGTTGGTAGTGTCGGCCGGGCCGCTCCACCTGCGCGACCGGACGATGAAGCGCGTGTTTGACATTGTGGTCTCGTCCCTGGCGCTGCTGGTGCTAGCCCCAGTGCTGCTGGCGATCGCGGTCGCCATCCGGCTGGAATCGCGCGGTCCCGTGCTGTTTCGTCAGCAACGGATCGGGCAGGATAACACCTTGTTCACCATGCTCAAGTTCCGCAGCATGTTCGACGATCGGTCCGACCCGACGGCAAAGGTGCTGACCAGCCGGTCGGATGACCGGGTGACGCGGGTTGGTCGTTTTATCCGCCGCAACAGCCTGGACGAGCTGCCCCAGCTCATCAACGTCCTGCGCGGTGACATGAGCATGGTGGGGCCGCGGCCGCATGCCCTGTCTGCCCGCGCGGCGGAACAGCTCTATTGGGAGATCGACCAGCGATATCGCCACCGCCATGCGGTCAAGCCCGGTGTCACCGGGCTGGCGCAGGTGCGCGGGTACCGCGGGGCAACCGTGTCGACGCTGGATCTGACCAACCGGCTGGCGTCGGACCTGGAATACTTACGTGATTGGTCGATGGGCAAGGACCTGTGGATCCTAATGCGCACCGTGTTCGTCATCCGGCACAACAACGCCTTCTAATCGTGCGCACTGCGTCCATACGTGGTGCCGGTGAGCGGTGCCGTTCGCTTGCGGCAAAGCCTTGAGCGTGCGCAGCGTTTCGCGAAGCTATGCGTCGATGACGCTCGCGAATCTGGTCATCCTGTGCCTGACCGCGGCTTCCTATATCGTCTATTCGCGGTTGCTCACCCCGACCGGGTTCGCGATCATCGGCACCGCACTCACCTGTTCGCGGGTATGCGTTCAGCTGCTCGATGGCGGCGTCCGCACCGTGTTGATCGCCGACCGGCGCCCAGTTGACCGGGCCAGATACACCGCCATCTCGGTTGCGCTATTCACGGTCTCAACCGTGCTGATCGCGGGCGGTGCCGCGCTGTCGACGATCCTGGACAACCAGGTGCCGGGTATCGGCTTCGTGCTGATCTACGTCGTCCCGTTCCTTCTCAGTTATCCCTTGTTCTTCAGCTCGATGGTGCGTCTCGAAAAGGAGCTGCGCTACGGGCCGATCGCGATCATCGAGGCGGGCTCGGTGTTGATCGAGCTCGTCCTGCCCGCGCTGCTCATCGTCCGGTTCGGGGCGGGGCCGACTTCGTTCATCGTCGCCGCCGTAGCGTCGCGGCTGGTGCGGACCTTCTGCTTCTGGTTGTTCGTGCCACCTGCCTGGGGCAGGTTCGCGGCGGTTCACCTCCGCGACGCGCTGTCCTCGCTGCGGACGAGTCTGTGGTTCCAGTACACGATCCTAGCCAACGCAGTGCGCGACAACCTGCCGATTTTGCTGGTAGCACCGGTTTATGGGACGGGATGGGCGGGCTACTATGTTTGGGCGCTGCAGATCTGCGCGGTATCCTCGCAATTCGCCGTGGCGGCCGCATCGCGGATCGCGTTGCCGGTGATCAGCGGTCTGGAGACGGCGGAATCGCGTTACGACGTCTCGGCGCAACAGATCGCCTGGCTGTCCAAGCTGCTTGGCCCGGTGCTGATTGCGGTCTGGCTGGTGACGCCGGCGTTCGATATCTTGCTGTTCGATGGCAAATGGAGCCCGGCGCTGGCGCTGCTGCCCTGGTTGCTCCTTCGGATGATGCCCGGCATCGCCACCACCATCCTCTACCCGCTGGTGTTCGTGCAGTTCGGACCGCGCTGGCTGGCCGCGGTGTCTAGCGGCTGGACCGCGATTGAGATTGGGGCGGCGCTGCTGGCGCTGTGGGTGTTCGGCCCGGCTGGTCTTGCTTATTCCTACGCGCTATGTGTCTGGCTCGGCGTCATGCTCATGGCGATAAAGATACGCGACCGCCCGGATTTTTCCATGCCGGGACTGTGGTGGATCGTCATGGGTAATCGGCCCAGCATAGCCGCATTTCTGGCCGGGCTGGTGATCATGGCAATGGCCTATCCTGCGGCGGGGGCCAACGCGTGGGGGGCTGCGGTCCTGCTGCTGGCGACGGGCACGACCGTGCTGCTAGCGTATCTGCTGGACGACACGCTGCGCGCGAAGCTGCTGGACCTGGCACCGATCGTCAGGACGATGATCGTCAGGCGCAAGCGCGTGAACAGATGAAGGGCGGACCGGTTCTCCGACCGATCCGATCGGGAGTTCAGTGGTGAAGGAAGTGATGAAGAGGTGGCGGTTCCTGCCCCATCC
The DNA here is from genome assembly GCA_036386955.1 of Sphingomonas sp. Taxonomy (GTDB): domain Bacteria; phylum Pseudomonadota; class Alphaproteobacteria; order Sphingomonadales; family Sphingomonadaceae; genus Sphingomonas. The sequence continues at coordinate 7,992 of DASVUT010000098.1, forward strand.
AGTCGCGGCCTTGTACCAGAACACGTTCCTGATTCGCCGCGCGCTGTTCAAGGGCATCGCGCCCATCGCGCGCGACATGAACGGGCGGATACTCGATTTCGGCTGCGGATCGAAGCCGTACCGGTCGCTCTTCACCGCGTGCGAGAGCTATCTCGGGGTCGATATCGCGATATCGGGCCATGATCATGCCGACAGCGATGTGGACGTGTATTATGACGGCACGACCTTACCCTTTGCCGACGGTGACTTCGACGGGGTCGTAGCGTTCGAGGTGTTCGAGCATGTATTCAACATCGACGACCTTTTGCCCGAACTGGCGCGCGTGCTGCGTCCGGGGGGGGCGCTGCTGCTGACGATCCCGTTTGCCTGGCCGGAACACGAGGTCCCGTATGACTTCGCCCGGTACACCAGCTTCGGTATCCGAAACGTGGTGGAGCGCAACGGGTTCACGATCCGATCGGTCACCAAGACCAACGGAACGGTGGAAGCGTTGCACCAACTGGGGATAGAATATGTATCGGTCAACATCTTGGCGCGGCTTGGGGGCTTGGGCCGGATGCTGGGACGGCCGCTCTGGGCGCTGGTGAACCTCAGCGCGCTGCTTTTCGGAGCCATCCTGCCAACCGATCGGTCTTTATATTCGAACTTGGTCGTGCATGCTGTGCGATCGGACAAGCCAACTGGATGACAGGGGTTGCCGCGTGACAGAGGCGGGTCGGGCGCAATGCCTCGCCATCGTGGTGACCAGCGATCTGATCGGCGGTCATGAAATGCAGCTCGCCCGCCTCGTGCGGACTATGAGCGAGACGCGCACCATAACGCTTGTCACCACGTCGCGCATGGCCGAGCAATTCTTCAAAAACCAGGGCCTTGAGGTGCGGCTCGCGTCGTTCTCCAGACCCGGCAAGATCTGGCAACAATGGCATGCGGGACGCGCGCTGGCCGCGGTGCTGGCCCCCGTAGTGGCCGACGACAACGCAGTCATGGTCAGCGGCGGAACGGTGGAGGCCTGCGTCGCGCCGGCGCGCGCGCTCAAGATCCTGCGCCCCGACCGGCCGGTGACGGCGTATATCCCGATGTATGTTGATCGCGCGATCGCGTGGGGTCTGGTCGGCAGCGTGTATAATCGCGCCAGTCGCCTGTTCATCGGCGCGATCGACGCGTTCATCACGATCAACCGCATCCAGGCGCGGCTGATCGCGCATCGTTACCGGCGTCCGGTGCGCGTGATCGCCAACACGGTCACGCCGCTACCGCCGCCCACGGCGGATCACGGGCCGCGGCTGATCGTCGTCGGGCGGCTCGACGATGGGCAGAAGAACGTCAGCGGCGCGATCGACCTGCTCGACCATCCAGGCAACCCGTTCGCCGACCTGCACATCTTCGGCGACGGCCCGGACCGTGCGGCGATCGAGGCGCGGGGCAGGGCGGCCCGCCATCTGGCGGTCGCCTTCCATGGCTGGACGCCGCATGACCGGCTCGCCGGGGCGCTCGGGCGACGCGACGTGCTGGTAATGAACTCGCGCTGGGAAGGCGAGCCGATGATCGTGCGCGAACTGGCGGCCGCGGGCATCCCCGCGGTGGTGACCAACATCCCTGGGTTTCGCGGACTGGTGCGGCGACCGCGGCGATACACCAGCCAGGACGAACTCCTCGCCATTCTCCGGGGGCTGCATGCGACCATGGTGAGCCAGCACCCCGGCCAAGACCCTGTGGCCCCGCAGTGATGGCGGGATCGACCGATCGCGTGGTCGCCGTTGATGCGAGCTGGCTGCGCCAAGGCGGCATCGCGCGCATGGCGGGCGAGATACTCGCGCGTGCGCCCGCCGGGGTCCGTGTCGTCAGGCTGCGTGCGGATCGCCCCAATGCGGGGTTGCTGACCCCGCTCGACCTGGCACGCGCGGCACGGGGGGCGCAGGCCGAAATCATCTGGTCGCCCGGCTTTATGCCGCCGCTGTTTCGGGCGCCGGGCAAGCGCCTCTGCATCACGGTCCACGACCTGGCGCATCTGCATCATTATTCACCGGCGCACCGGCTCTACTATGACCTGCTGATCCGCCGGCTGCTGCGCAACGTGGACCGCATCTTCACCGTCAGCGATCACGCCCGCGGCGAGATCATCCGCTGGTCGGGGGTGGACCCGCAGCGCGTCGTGCGGGTGTATAACGGTGTGTCCGAGGCGTTCGGGGGCGAGCCCGGGGCTCCGGGTCCGGGCCGCGCGCCGTCGGACGTCCCCCGCTATCTGCTCTATGTCGGCAACAGGCGGGCGTACAAGAACCTCGACCGGCTGATCGCCGCCTTTGCGCGCAGCGGTCTTGCGGCCAGGGGGTATCAGCTGTGGCTGACCGGCGCGCTCGACGACCACATCGCCGCGGTCGCCGCGCGCGCGGGCGTGGGCGAAGCGTTGCGCTATCTGGGCGATGTGCCCGATGCCGCACTCGCCCAGCTGTATCGTGGCGCCCAAGCACTCGTTTTCGTATCGCTATACGAAGGGTTCGGGCTTCCCGTCGTCGAGGCGATGGCGTCCGGGTGCCCGGTCCTGACGTCGAACACCACCGCGCTGGCAGAGGTCGCGGGGGATGCCGCGCTGCTGGTCGATCCGTGCTCGGTCGACGGAATCGCGGGAGGAATGAACCGTATATGCCTGGACGACCCGCTGCGGGCGAGGCTTGCGCGGGCCGGGCTCGCGCGATCGACGCGGTTCAGCTGGGACGCGGCTGCGGCGCGATACTGGCAGACCCTGTTGGCGGACTGAAGCGCCGATGCCCTCCAGCCCATATCATCCCGTGATCGGACCACCACCCATGCGTGTCGCCTGCATCGTTCCCACCTTCAACGACCGTGCGGCGCTGGAACGGCTCATCGCGTCGCTGTCGCCGCAAACGCTGGCGCATGACCTGGTGATTGTCGATTCAGGCTCGACCGACGGCACCGCCGAGCTCGCCCGGCACAGCGCGACCACCTTCGTGTCGATCGAACAGCGCGACTTCAACCATGGCGGGACGCGCCAGATGGCGGCGGACCGGTGTGCGGACCACGAGGTCCTCGTCTTCCTGACCCAGGATGCGGTGCTGGCGTCCCCCGATGCGCTGGCCAGACTGGTCGGCAATTTCGGCGATGAGGCCCTGGGCGCGGTGTGCGCGCGCCAGCTGCCGCACCTGGATGCCAATCCGCTCGCGCAGCATGCCCGCTTGTTCAACTATCCCGCCAGCAGCCGGGTCGTCGACCAGGCGACCAAGGTGCGGTTCGGACTCAAGTCCGCCTTCATGTCCAATTCCTTTGCCGCCTATCGCCGCGCCGCGCTGATGGCGGTTGGCGGGTTTCCGAGCGACGTGATCCTGGCCGAGGACATGTATGTCGCAGCGCGCCTGATCGAGGCGGGGTGGAAGGTCGGCTATGACGGGCACGCCGCATGCCGGCATTCGCATAACTACACCGTGACTGAGGAGTTTAGGCGTTACTTTGATCTGGGCGTCTTTCACGCGCGCCAGCCATGGATCCGCGCCGACCTGGGCGGGGCAGGGGGCGAAGGACGCGATTACGTCGTGTCCGAATTGCGTTTCCTCGCCACCGGCCACAAGTCGCTATGGCCTGCCAGCTTGGGGCGCAATGCGGTCAAGCTGTTGGGATACAAGCTGGGGCAGGCCGAAGCGGCAATCCCGGTGCCGGTGAAGCGAAGGTTGTCCATGCACCGAAGCTTCTGGAAATGATGCCGCGCAAGCTGGTGGCATCCGCGGGTTCGGCGGATTAGGGACGTCCCATGATCGCGATGTTCCTCCTGTTCGGGTCCGCAACGATCGCACTTTTCCTGTTTTATTCGCGAAAAGTCGGCTCAATCGTCAATGCGGTCACGATCTTCACCGGTATCAAGCTCACTATCGAATTCGTCCTCGAACCTATCGCCTATCTGCTCAACCTGTTCGTGTACGATTTCCGGTCGATCTTCCTGATCAACCTGCTGTCGTTCTGCGGCTACGCCATGTTCATCGTCGGACTGCTGGTGGCCAAACAGGCCGCCAACCCGCCTCGCCGCTTCGCACAGCCTAATTATCTCGTGGTCGCGTGGCTGCTGCTGGGGGGAGCATGGGCGCTCTACGCGCCGGTGCTCATCGAGTTCAGCTATCTCATCACCGAACCGCGCCGAATTTATGAACTGACGCGAACCGGATACGGCGTTTACACCTTCGGGTCGGCGTTGCTGTCGTTCGTCGCCTATGTCGTGTTCCTGATGTCCAGCAAACGTCAGGCGTTTTTGTTCTACATTCCGTTGCTGGTGCTGCTGGCGCTGAAGGGTACAAAGGGACAGTTCATCATCTTGGCCGCGATCTTCGTCATTGCCAAGGTGTATCTGGAAGGATTTAGATATTCGCTGACGCGCTCGGTCCTCTATGGCGCGATCGCCGGTACTGCATTAGTGTACCTGTTCGCGTTTAACTACCGGGGCGAGATCGACAACGTATTCGTGACGATCGCCGAGTATTCGGACTACAACCGTAACGGCGCCCTGGTTTTGCAGGACGAGACAGCCGGATATTATCACGGCGAGATCATGGTGGAAACATTATGGATTCCCAAGATCCCGCGAACCGTTTGGCCCAACAAACCCAAGATATTCGGTGAATTTAGGCTGGCGGTGCAATACTATCCTTCGTGGTTCCTGCAGGACCAGGGATCGCCGTCGTTCGGCGTGGGGGTGTATGTCGCCGATTTCGGCTGGTGGGCTTTTCTGGTCTATCCCTTGATACAGTTCGGGTGCGGATTGCTGCTGGGCTACAGCCTCAATCGATTGATCGTGAAGCCGAGCGCGTTCTACTTCGTGCTGGCCGTGTACCTGTCGGGCAGCAACCTGCTGGCATCGGGCAGCGGCTCGTACCTTGTGGAACATGCAATCATCGGGCTAGGGCTCGCGGCGTTGCTGGGTCTCGTCGGTGTCGCGCGCGGTCACAGCCGAACCGATGATGCGACCACGACCTTGCCGAACGGGCAGGTTGCGGGATCGGCCTATTCATGAGCCACATGTTCTTAAGGCGCAGGGCGCCCGACCGATCCTGATGATGGCGCCTAAGCGGCGCGTTGGAGTTCTTGATGTCGAACAGCGACGCGGACTGGGAAAATTGGGAACAGATCGATTCCTATTACGCGGTGGTGTCACACGTGGAATATCGCGGCGCTACGCTGCTGCATTTCAATGTCTGGCGCGCCGATCCACCAGTGAAGACGGTCGCCTATTCGGCGCGGCGCCACCTGCCCGGGGTGCAACCGCTGGTGAATGTCGCGCGGGGGGGGGGCGAACCGCTGATGCAAATGAACGAATATCCGCTTGAGCAGATCGTACCCATGGCCGATCGGCGCGGCTTTGGCGACGTGCTGGTCGATGTGGGGCGGCATGGCAACGTGCTGACCGCAACAATTGCTGCGCGGCGTAGCGCGGCGCGCGGGTGACGCGATCTGGTGGTGACCCGCCGGAACCACGGGCGGGCGGGTAGATGGAGCAGCAGGTAACCCGCCGCACATTTGTCGCCACCGCTGCGGTTGCCGGGACTCTAGCCGTCGCGACCGCCGCAACCTGTTCGGAGATCCGGCCCCTCGTTTTGGGCTCTGTTCCCCCGCGATCAGCGGATCCGGCCGTTACCGTGTCGAGCTTCGGATCGGACGGGGCGGCGCTCCAGCGCGCGATCAACACCGGCGCGCGCGAGGTCGTCGTCGACTGCAACGTTGCGGTATCCGCCGACGTGGCGCTGCGCGCGGGCCAGGTGGTGCGTTTTGCCGGGGGCACGATCATCGTGGCCGCCGATGCCACGATCACCCATGCCGTCCTCCACAACCGCGACGGGCAGGGTATCGTCCTGCTCGACCCGGTCATTGATGCGCGCGCGCACCGGAACGGGGTGCCGGGGATCGAGCTGATCGACACCGTCGGTGCGCGGATCAAGGGCGGTCGGTTGATCCGTGCCAATCTGCGGCTCGAAAGCTACAATAACACCCGTGACCTTTCGATCGATGTTGGCGGCATCCTGATCGACATGGCCGGCTACATGGCGTCGGCGGTATATGTGGGGGGTGTGCGCGGTGCAGCGATTTATGATTTGGAATGCTCTGGCGGCCTGGAAGGGATTGGCATCTACAACAATGCGTGCGCGATCTACTTTGCCCGGGTGTTGTCGCACGGCCACCGGCAGGATGGTTTCCTCATCAATGCGGGCCAGCAGATCGCGCATGTTGATTGCCGCGCTTATGGCAATGGTCAGTCAGGCTTCGTCACCCAGCGGCAAGCAGCGGGCACAGACAGCCGTTTCGCGTCGTGGACGGGGTGCCGGGCCTGGGACAACGACTATGATGGCTTTGACATCCGCGGGGCGAACATCCGGCCATGGAACGTGGACACCGGCTTTGTCCTGACGGGCTGCACCGCGCGCGACAACACGCAGTGCGGCTTCTACATCGTCAATGCCGAAGGAACCGTTCTCAAGGGCTGTCACGCCATCCTAAACCGTCGGCAGAACCTGTTCGTCGACACCAGTGACCGGGTGATTGCTACCGATTTCCGCTCCACGTCGGGCGCGTCGGCGGTGCCGCGGGGGCCGAATAAAGCGGGCATTCTGGTCTACAACAGCGATGCCGTGGTGATCGAACGCCCGGTGTCCGGCAACCGACCGACTGTGCATCAGGATTATGGGGTCGCGTTCACCGGCACGAGCCGCGGCGGTCGGGTGGTCGGGGGTGATCTGGCGAACAACATCGTCCAGCCGGTCTTTGCCGCACCCGACACGGTGACACGGTGACCCGGTGACGCGCCATGCGAGGGAGGGGGTCGCCGGCACACACAACGGTTTCCTGACACGAGGCCTTGGCGTAAGGGGTGGGGCATGTCGGTCGCCGATCGCTTTCTTTCGCTCAACCGTCGCCCCTTGCTTCCGCTGTTGCTGGTGTTCGCCGGTACGCTGTGGATCGCCGGGGGCGCATCGCGTGTCGATCCACTGGGACAAGCCGTCGTGCGCATCGTAGCGTGGGCATGTCTTATAATCATGATCCTGTTCGGCACGGGTCGCCCGACTGTCCGGCGTGGACGGGTGGTGCTGGGGTTCTTGGGAGTGGCTGCGGTGCTGGCGGCAATCCAGCTCGTTCCGCTTCCGCCTGAGCTGTGGTCGCGTCTTCCCGGTCGCGCGGCATTTGCCACCGCCACTGCTTTCGCCGGAGATCCGGCACCGTGGCGGCCGCTGACGATCGTGCCCGGGGCCACGGCGAACGCGTTGGGATCGTTGATCGTGCCCTTCGTCGTCTTCTGCTTTGCGGCCGGCGGTATCCGGGCCGACGCGCCAATCGGGGCTGAGATCAAAGCCGCGGCCGATCCGCAGGTAAGCGACGGCGCGCTGGTGAAGATCCTGTTAGGGCTGGTGGTCGGCTGCCTGTTCGTCGGCCTGCTACAGTTCGCGGGTGCATCGATCTATGATCCGTTGGTTAATCGTGGCGACGATGTCGTGGGGACCTTTGCCAATCGCAATCATTTCGCGCTGATGATGGCGTGCGGACTGTTACTGGCCCCGGCATGGGCCTTCATGGGCGGTCGCAGACCGGGATGGCGGGGTTCCGTGGTGATCGCCCTAATTCCGTTGCTGGCTCTGGCGATCCTCGCCAGCGGATCGCGCACGGGAATGCTGGTGGGGCTGGTGGCGCTGGGCTGCGGCATTGCTATTGTACGCCAGCCGCTGCGTCGCGCGCTTGGCCGCGGCCCTCGGTGGGTCGCGCCAGTGCTGATCGCAGGCCTTGTCGCAGTGCTGGGCGGCTTGGTGACACTAGGGGTGGCGACGGACCGCGCGCTGTCGATCAACCGCGCGCTGCTGCTAGACCCCGGGCGCGACATGCGCAGCCGTGCCCTGCCCACAGTGCTCGAGATGACGGCCGAATACTTTCCAGTAGGGTCCGGGCTGGGCGGGTTTGATCCCGTGTTCCGCATGCACGAGCCGTTTGATCTGCTTAAGCCATCGTATTTCAACCGCGCGCATAATGATTTCCTGGAGATTGTGCTGGATACCGGCGTGATCGGCTTGGCGCTGCTGCTGGCGGCGATGGGCTGGTGGATGTGGATGAGCGTGCGGGCCTGGCGTGCACCGAGTAAGATCAGGGAGGAGGTCGCGGGCAGGATTATCGGCGACGCGGTGATCCTGCCGCGGCTCGGTTCGGCAATATTGGGAATCATCGCGCTTGCCAGCATCGTCGATTATCCTGCGCGCACGCCGATGATCATGGCAGTGGTCGTTATTGCGGCCGTGTGGCTGAGCACAGCCGCCTCCATCCGCCCCTCTAGGGTCCGCGGCTCGCCTTTACCCCCGAATGTGCAGCCTCTATAGCTCGACCCTGATACTCGGGATGTTTTTTAGACACATGCGTATATTCTACGGCTTCCTCTTGCTGGTGGCTGCGTCCGGGTGCGCGGGGCGCGAGCAACTGAGCTCGACCGCGCGCCTGACGGTCGTTCCGGGCGAAGCAGCACTTCCTGCTCCCAATCGCGCCGATCTTACCGCGCCAGATCGTCCGTCGCTGATCGGGCCGCTCGACACGATTGAGGTCGCGGTCTTCAACATTCCTGAACTCGGCCGCGAGATGCAGGTCGATGCCAGCGGACGCATCTCGATGCCGCTGGTCGGCACGGTGGATGCGCGCGGCAAGACTGCGGGCGAGTTGGCACGCGCGATTGAGGAAGCGTTGCGCGGCCGCTACGTCCGCAATCCCGAGGTGACGGTGAACATCAAGAGTTCGGTGAGCCAAGTCGTCTCGATCGACGGTCAGGTGGTCGAACCGGGGCTTTATCCGGTTACCAACCAGATGACACTGCTGCGTGCAGTCGCATCGGCGAAGGGTTTGTCAGAATTCGCGCGCCAGGACGATGTCGTGATCCTGCGCACCGTTGATGGTCGCCGAATGGCCGGGCTTTACAACATCGATGCGATTCGGCGTGGCGCGTATGACGATCCTGCCATCTACGCCAATGACGTGGTGGTAGTCGGCGACTCGCCGCAGCGTCGCTTGTTCCGCGACTTTGTCTCGTTGGCACCGCTTCTGGCTGCGCCGCTCGTCGCGTTTTTGCAATAAGGTCTGCCGCCGCAATGAATGTTGTTACGTCCCCGCTGCGCAGCGGCATTCCGGTTGGTGGAATGATGCTCAGTCCAGGCGACCCGCAGCCGGAACGCGTCTCGATCATCCGGCAATATCTGCGGGTGGCGGTCCGTTGGCGCTATGTGATCATCGGGGCCATGGTCGCCTTTGCCGTGTTGGGGCTAATCGCGACCCTCTTGATGACGCCTAAGTTCTCGGCATCCTCTACGATCGAAATCTCGCGTGAGTCGGACAAAGTCACCGATTTCCGCAGCGTAGACCGCGAAGCAGGTGTTGCCGATCAGGAATTCTATCAGACGCAGTATGGCCTGCTTCGGTCGCGGTTGCTTTCCGAACGCGTCGCAGCGCAGCTGCGGCTGATCGACGATCGGTCATTCTTCACGATGTTCGGCCACAAGGGCGACCATCCCGCATTCCAGCAGACCAATGGCCGCTATCCTGCCACCGGTCGTGCGGCACGTCAGCGTGCGGCTGGTGAACTGCTGCTCGATAATTTGAGCATCGATCCAACCCGGCTGTCGCGGCTCGTGGCCATCCGCTTCACCAGCCCGGATGCTGCTTTCTCGGCCAAGGTCGCCAATGCATGGTCGGAGAATTTCATTCGCACCAATTTGGAGCGAAAGGTTCAGGCGACCGCCTATGGTCGCGATCTTCTTCAGCGCCAGTTGGCAGAGTATAAGAGCCGCCTGGACGCGTCGCAGCGTCAGCTGGTAGCCTATGCCTCGGCGCAGCAGATCATCAATCTCCCTTCGCAAACCGCTAGCGACGGGCGCACGACGTCTGAACGGTCGATCGTTGCCGACGATCTCGCCGCACTTAATGCCTCGCTGAGCCAAGCGACTGCCGATCGTATCCAGGCGCAAGCGCGCGCGCAGGAGGTTGGCGCCGCAGGTGCCTCGCCCGAGGCATTGCGCAATCAGGCGATCAACAATCTGCGTCAGCGCCGCGCCGAACTAGCCGCCGATTATCAGCAATTGATGATTCGGTTCGAGCCCGGCTATCCTGCCGCGCAGGCGATTCAATCACAGATTGACCAACTCGACCGGTCAATCGGCCGCGAGGAGGGCCGTGTATCGGGTTCGCTTCAGGCCGATTACCGTCAATCGGTAGACCGCGAGCGCGCGTTGCAGGCCAAAGTCAACCAACTAAAGGCAAGTTATCTCGACCTTCGTCGTCGCAGCATACAGTACAACATATTTCAGCAGGAAGTAGATACAAACCGTGCCCTTTATGACGGACTGCTTCAGCGTTTTAAAGAAATAGGAGTGGCGGGTGGCGTTGGCATCAATAACATTGCGATCGTAGATCCCGCCGACGTGCCCGAAAAGCCTTCAAGCCCTAGGTTGCTGCTTAACCTAGCGCTCGCATTGATGGTTGGACTTGCCGTGGGTGCCGCTCTTGCCTTTGCGCTCGAACAGATCGACGAAGCGATTGCCGACCCGGCCGAGGTGGAGCGACGGCTCGGATTGCCGCTGTTGGGATCCGTACCCAAGGTCGAGGGGGCGACTCCCAAGGAAGCACTCCAGGATCGCAAGTCGGATCTGTTTGATGCGTATCTGGCGGTGCAAACCAATTTGGGGTTCACTACAGAACACGGCGTGCCGCGATCCTTTGCGGTGACCTCAACTCGTCCGGCCGAAGGCAAGTCGACTACCGCGCTAGCGCTGGCTACCACGCTGGCGCGCGCACATCGCCGCGTGATCCTAGTTGATGGCGACATGCGCTCGCCATCAGTCCATCATTTGGGCGGGGTGGATCACGACCGCGGGTTGAGCAACTATCTGGCCGGGCAGGACGAGATCGACGGGCTGACCTTTGAGATGAGCGATCTCGGTTTTACAGCCATGTCGGCGGGGCCGATCCCCCCTAATGCGGCCGAGCTGCTGACCGGCAATCGATTGGCGTTGCTGATCGAACGACTGCTCAAGACCTATGATCATGTTGTCATCGATTCACCACCAGTGATGGGACTGGCGGATGCTCCGCTCATCGCCGCACGTGTCGAAGGTGTAATTTACGCAGTGGAATCGCACGGCATCCGGTCGAGCATGGTCAAGACCGCACTCAGCCGCCTTGCTAGCGCAAATGCACGCGTCATCGGAGGTGTCCTCACCAAGTTCGAGGCACGCAAGGCACATTACGGGTACGGCTACGACTATGGCTATAACTATGGCCGTGATAACCGCGCCAAGGCAAAGAATAGCTGACGTCGGTGCCGCGTCCCACCACCATGCGCGCCGCCATTTCGCAACGATCACCGACCGAATGGGCTATTCGCATCATTCTTGCGCTGCTGATTGCGATGGGAGGGTATGTCGGGGTCGCGCATAGTCTGTCGCTGGCGGTAGAAGACCGCAATCCAGCTCGCGCCCACGCCTTATTTCCCGGCAATGGAAGCGCCACCGCCCAGTTCGCACGGGCTCGCTTCTCTGACCGACAGGAGGCGGGCGCGAATAGCAAGGCGGCGAAGTTGGCGCGCTTGGCGCTGCGGCAGGATCCCACAACTATCCAGGCAGTCACGACGCTGGGATTTCAGGCGCAGCTTCGCGGTGAGTTGCCACAAGCCCGCCGCTTGTTCGCTTACGCACAGCAATTATCGCGACGTGACCTGCAGACCCAGCTCTGGGCGATCGAGGAAGCGATCCGCCGCGGTGACGTCCCCGGTGCGCTTCATCAATACGACACGGCGTTACGGACGTCGAAGATTGCGCCCGAGATCCTGTTCCCGATCTTGGCCTCCGCGATGGCGGAGCCGGCGGTTCGTCAGGGCTTGGTCGCGACCCTGGCGCGGGATCCCGCCTGGGCCGCGTTGTTCATTCGCTATGTGGCCGACAACGCCACTG
>DASVUT010000099.1:0-4882 GCA_036386955.1 Sphingomonas sp.
TGGACGAGATGGTCGCACATCGCCATCACCGCGCCCTCCGCGCCGACCAGCGCACGGGCGGCGAGCGCGCTGACGCCGTTGGGTTGGCGATAATCCGTCATCACCGTCATCACCTCCAGGGGCCACGCGCGGCTCGCCAGATGCGCGCGGATGTCGGCCCCGCGATAGCCCACGACGACGATCGCCCGCCGCATGCCCGCCTTGGCCAACCCGCTCAGCGCATGATCGATCAACGGACGCCCCGCCACCGGGCACAAGGGCTTGGACGCCGCCACCCCGCGCAACCGGCTTCCCTGACCGGCGGCGAGCAGGATGGCGGTGTCGATCATCGGATCACGCCGCCGCGATGAACTTTTCGACTTCGAGCTGGGCGATGTCGTCGGTCATCTGGGTGCGCGGGTGCTTGCAGAAATAGGCCGATGCCGGGTCGATCACGCCGCCGATGCCGCGATCCTTGGCGATCTTGGCGCAGCGCACCATGTCGATCGCGACGCCCGCAGAATTGGGCGAATCCTCGACCGACAGGCGCAGCTCCAGGTTCATCGGCACGCCGCCGAACATCGACCCTTCCATCCGCAGGAAGCAGACCTTGTTGTCGTTCTGCCACGGCACATAATCGCTGGGGCCGATATGGACATTGTCGTCGTCCAGCCGCTCGGCGGCGACCGACTGCACCGCTTCGGTCTTGCTGATCTTCTTGGAAGCCAGCCGGCGATGGTTGGACATGTTGAGGAAGTCGGTGTTGCCGCCGGTGTTCAGCTGGTACGTCCGCTCCAGCTTGACGCCGCGCTTGGCGAACAGGTCTGTCAGCACACGGTGGACGATCGTCGCTCCGACCTGCGCCTTGATGTCGTCGCCGATGATCGGCACGCCCGCATCCTCGAACCGCTTCGCCCATTCGGGGTTCGACGCGATGAACACGGGGATGTTGTTGACGAACGCCACGCCGGCTTCCAGCGCGCATTCGGCGTAGAACTCGGTCGCTTCCTGGCTGCCCACGGGCAGATAGTTCATCAGCACATCGGCACCGCTTTCGCGCAGCACCGCGATCACGTCCTCGCGGCTGGGCTGCGCATCATTGGCGACGATGAAGGTGCGGTCGTCGGCGTATTCCGCCATGTGGTCGGCGACGCCGTCGAGCACGCGGCCCATCTTCACGATGGTGCCCGTCGCCGGGATCGTCGGCGCGAAGATGGCGGTACAATTGGGCTTGGCAAAGATCGCCTCGGCGACATCGACGCCGACCTTGCGCTTGTCCACGTCCCACGCCGCCACGACCTTGATGTCGGACGGGCGATAGCCGCCGACCTCCCAATGCATCAAACCGATGACATCGTTGGTGCCTTCGCGATAATGTTCGAGACCCTGAACGAGCGAACTCGCGCAGTTGCCGATGCCGACCACGGCGATGCGGATGCTCTTCATTACTGTCCCTGTTCCTTTGCGATGAATATGGCCGCGGGCCGGTCTTCGGCGGCGGCGATGGGTGCGGCTGCGCGCTCGACGCGCCGATGCCATAGGATGCCGACGATCGCCACGACCGTCAGAGGTACGATCTCGAACCACCAGAAGACGCGCGGATCGCCCAGCAGGCACGCGACGAAGATCGCCAGCACGCGCACATTGGCGGTCAGCAGCGTCATCAGCTTCATCGGCCCGATCGCGGCGGCCGCATAGGCGCGCCCGAACCCGACCGGATCGGCCGATGCCGACAGCCGCCGTTCGAATGGCATGGCGATGCGATCGAGACTGGTGGACACGGTGTCGTAGAGTTGGACCAGCGGGCCGCCGACTATCGGCGGCGGCGCGATCAGCGCGATGCCCCTGGCGCGGCGGTGGAAGCGGGCGCGCTCGCCCTCGTACAGGCTCGATTGCACGGCGTGCGCGGCCGATGCGACGACTGCCAGCACCCAGCCCTCGAGGGTGCCCGTCGTCCAGGCCAGCGACAGATAGATGAGCGCGAACACGCCGTGATCGCACATGCCGTCAAGCGCGCGGCCCAGCGGCGATGCCGTGCCCGTCGCCCGCGCGATCATGCCGTCCAGCCCGTCCGCGATCAGCCACCCGATCGCGAACACCAGGCCGACCAGCGCGAGTGCGGGATGCGATCCCTTGACGAACGCCACCGCGGCGAACGCGCCCAGCAACAGCCCCGTGATCGACACCATGTTCGCCGAAACGCCCGCGCGGATCGCCACCGGCAACAGCGATCGTCCCGCGGGGTGAATCAGGTAAAGATTGGAAGGATCCTCGATCCGGCGATCGCGCGATCCATCCGGTGGAGGCAATGTCATGGGCCCGTCACATGCGTCCGCGCCGAAAAAAACGCAAGGGAGCTTAACGGCATCTGGGGCGTTTGACCCGGTTCTGTTGCCTCCGGCGCACAGGGCCCAGACCCGAGACGACGCGTTGCGCGTCAGCGTGGAACGTTGGCGTCCAGCTCGGCGATCCAAACCTTTGCCGTGCCATCGGACGGCGCGCGCCAGTCGCCGCGTGGGCTCACGCTGCCGCCCGCCGACACCTTGGGGCTGTTGGGAAGCGCCGACCGTTTGAACTGGCTGGTCTGGAAGAACCGGTGGAGAAAACGCTCCAGCCAGTGCCGGATCGTCGGCAGGTCGTACGCGACCTTGGCCGCGTCGGGCAGGTCGACCGGCCAGCGGCCGACGCTCACGTCGCGCCACGCATGCCAGGCCAGGAACGCGATCTTGGACGGTGCCAGCCCGTGCCGGATGACATAATGCGCGAAGAAGTCGTTGAGCGGGTAGGGGCCGATCATCGACTCGGTCGATTGCATCGCGCCCGTCTCGGCGTCGGCGGGGACGAGTTCGGGGCTGATCTCCTGCGCCAGGATCGCGGCGAGCACCTGGTCGGTCGCCGCGTCATACTGGTCGGTGCGGATGCACCAGCGAATCAGGAACTGGATCAGCGTCTTGGGCACGCCCGCGTTGACGCCGTAATGGCTCATCTGATCGCCGACGCCGTAGGTGCACCAACCCAGCGCCAGCTCGCTGAGGTCACCCGTGCCCACCACGATCCCGCGCCGCTGATTGGCGAGACGGACCAGGTAATCGGTGCGCAAGCCCGCCTGCACATTCTCGAACGTCACGTCAAAGACAGGCTCTCCGTTCGCGAACGGGTGCGCCATGTCGGTCAGCATCCGGGTCGCGGCGGGGCGGATGTCGATCTCCTCCGCCGTGATCCCCAGCGCGCGCATCAGCGCATGCGCATGGCCCTTGGTCGAATCGCTGGTGGCGAAGCCGGGCATGGTGAAGCCCAATATGTCGGCGCGCGGACGCCCCAGCCGGTTCATCGCCTTGGCCGCGACGATCAGCGCATGCGTCGAATCGAGCCCCCCCGACACCCCGATCACCAGCCGCTCGGCCCCCGACGCGACGATCCGCTTCAGCAGGCCTTCGACCTGGATGTTGAATGCCTCGTAACAGTCCGCATCGCGCTTGTCGGGGTTGTTGGGGACGAACGGGAAGCGGCGGATGGCACGCTCCAGCCCGATGTCCGCGACCGGGGCGGCGTGCGTGAACGCAATCCGCCGGAACCGCGTCTCGGGGTGCCCGGCGACGATCGCGGCATCGTTGAAGGTGCCGTTGCGCAACCGCTCCTGCTGCAACCGCTCGGCGTCGATGTCCGTCACGACCATCTCGGGCGCTGCGGCGAAGCGCGCCGATTCGACCAGCAGCTCGCCCAGTTCGCACACGAACCCATGCCCGTCCCACGCCACATCGGTCGTGCTCTCGCCCGGCCCCGACGCCGAATAGATGTACGCGCACACGCCCCGCGCCGATTGCGCCGCGGCCAGCATCAACCGCTCGCGCGCCTTGCCGATGACGATGTTGGAGGCGGACAGGTTGCAACAGATCAGCGCCCCCGCCAGCGCGCCGGCGGTCGACGGCGGCGTGGGCGCCCAATAATCCTCGCAGATTTCGGCATGAAAGGTGAAGAAGGGCAGGTCGTCGGCGGCAAAGATCATGTCGGTGCCAAAGGGCACGCGCTGCCCCGCCAGCTCGATCTCGAGCCCGACCAGCCCCGCGCCACTCGCGAACCAGCGCTTTTCATAATATTCGCGGTAATTGGGCAGGAAGGTCTTGGGCACCACGCCCAAAATGCGCCCGCGATGGATCGCCAGCGCGCAATTATACAGCCGCCCGTTGCGCGGCAGCGCCGCCCCGACCAGCAGCACGGGCCGCAGCGCGCGGCTCGCCTCCACCACCGCCTCGATCGCCGCCACCGTGCTGCGCTGCTGCGCCGATTGCAGATGCAGATCGTCGATCGCATAGCTGGTGAGGTTCAGCTCGGGATAAACGACCAGATCCACCCCGCGCGCATCCGCATCGCGAGCGAGCGCGATCGTCGAGGCGGCATTGGCCGCCGCATCCCCCACACTCGCATGCGGCGTCGCCGCCGCGACGCGGACCATGGCATGGGTGTGAAGCGCGTAGAATGGATGCATGCGCGGGGTTTAGGACGGTGCGCGAGGGGCGTCACCCCCTGGTTGTGGTGGTCGCGGGATGTCGCCTCCAAGCCCAGAGCTTGGAGAGACAGGACGCAGATAGTCCGCTCGGAAACGAAGCTTCTGCAATGCCGCTTACCTTTCGGGTGATAGCTCATTATTCGGAGGCATCCATAGCTCCTCGTGGGGGAAGGGTAGCCGAATGCTGGCCGCCCACTTTTGCCCGTCGATTTCGACGGCCCCTTTATTTCGCCGCGTAGCAAGAAATGATCGCACCGCGAGTATTTTCGAGGACGGGATAAAGATACTGTACGAGTCTCCGCGCTTGAGCGTTGTGGGGCTCGTCAGGGCGGGCCACGTTTTAGGCCAGATGATCGACGGTTCCGGCGCGTATTCGTAGGGCCAAATCATCACTTC
>DASVUT010000100.1:0-3968 GCA_036386955.1 Sphingomonas sp.
GCCCGACGCTGTTCGTGGCGCGGCTGGAAGCGCCGGTCTTGTACATGGAAGGTGCCGAAGGGGGTGCGCGGGCGCTCCACACCGGTGCCCGGACCGGCGACGTGACGAACGATCGCCCCGAAGAACTGCCCGACCTCAACATCACGGTCGCCGACCTGCCGATGGTGCCGACCAGCTTTCCAGGCGTGGGCCGCCGCCTCGTCCACGATTACCGCACGACCGGATTCAACCGCCGCTGCGTCCAGATCCAGATGCTTCCCGACACGGTGTTGCCCAATTTCCAGACCGCGGATCGGCTCGACCTGTTCGTGCTCGGCGGCAGTCTTGGCATGAACGGAGATTTGATCGCGAACGGCAGCCTCGTGGCGATCGAGCCAGGTCAGTCAATCGATCTCGCCACCCGATACGGCGCGTTGTTCTTTGCCTGGTCGGACGCGCCGGTGGTGCCGCGCGACCGGTCATCCTTTCGCGATCCGTTCGGGTTCTGAGCCGTGTCGCGTCCCGATCAGCTTCGGACCGCCGCGATGATCTTGTCCAATATGGCATCGAGCGTTTGATGCTCGGCCGGGGTCAGGCACGTGTCGAGGATCGCCTCACGGGACAACGCAGTGGGCGTGACCTCGGCCAGGAAGGCCGTTCCCGCCGGGGTCAGCCGCAATTCCACGCGACGGCGATCCGCCGGATCGATGCTCCGCGTCAGCCGCTCCTGATCGGCCAGCCGCGCGATCGACCGGCTCAGCGCCATCTTCTCGAACCCGAATCCGTCGACGATCTCGGTGCTCGTCACGCCCGGCCGCGCGCCGACGATGAACAGCACGCGCCAGTCGGTCAGCGAAAGGTGATGAGCGCGCCCGATCTCGAGGGTGAACGGGCGCGCGATAAAATTCTGGAGCACGATCAATCGAAAGATCGTGTGCGATGTCAGGTCCATTTCGGGATGGATAGGCGCGATGGATCGATCATCGGCGACCACGGTCGCGGCCCCATGCGCGGGCACAGTCTTTGAATTCATAACGACTACCTCTGCAGCCGGCGCGAGATCGGCAACGAACGACAACATAGGATGGGGAGTTCCGGGCATGAAAGCGTCAAATCTACACCTATCGATCGCGGTTCTGCTGGCCGGCTGCGCGCCGGCCACGCTCGCCGCGCAGACCGTCGGCACGCCGGCGACGCAGGCCGGTCCCGGCGAGGCCGCCCAGCCTGTGCCGGTCGGCACAGCGCTCGCCGATCCCGTCGATGCCGCCACGCCGCGTGATCCCGGCGCGTTGCAGGACGTCGTGGTCACCGCGCGACGCCGGTCGGAAAGCCTGCAGCGGACGCCGATCGCGGTCACCGCGCTGACGGGTGAACAGATCGCCGAACGCGGCCTGGCAACGCTGGGTGATGTCGCGCGTACAGTTCCCAACGTCCAGTTCGATACGACATCCTCCTCGTCGGGTGCCAATTTCATCTCGGTCGTGTTCATCCGCGGCGTGGGGCAAAGCGATTTCCTGCTGACGGTCGAACCAGGGGTCGGTACCTATATCGACGGCGTCTACATCGCGCGCAATGTCGGGGCGGTGTTCGATGTGCTGGACGCCGAACGGGTCGAGGTGCTGCGTGGGCCGCAGGGCACGCTGTTCGGCAAGAACACGATCGGTGGCGCGCTGAGCATAACGACACGCAAGCCCGATCTCCTTGCGGTGGGCGGCCAGGTCGAAGGAACACTCGGCAACTTCGAACGCCGCGACTTCAAGGCGGACATATCGGTGCCGCTGTCGCCCACGGTGGCGATCAAGCTGGCCGGATCGACCCGCAATCAGGACGGCTATGTCCGCTTCGTCAACGATCCGGACCGGTCGCGATTGGGTAACATCAACCGCGATACCGCGCGCGCGGCGATCCGGTTCAAGCCCTCCGATGCGCTCGACATCAACGTCGTCGCCGATGTGACCCGCATCCGAGAGAATGGCGCGCCTGCGCAGGGTGTCGCTTACAACTGCCCCCTGGCCCCGCCGCGTCCGCTGTGCGGCACGTATAATGCGGTCATCGGCAGGCCGGCGGACCCGGCGACGCAGATCGGCAACCGTTTCGCAATAACCGACCCCGATGCGGACATAACCTTCATCGGCGGCGCGACCCGATCCGACCTCGACAATTTCGGGGTGAGCGGGAATGTCGAGTTGCGGCTGAGCGACACGGTGATGCTGCGATCGATCAGCGCGTATCGCGATCTCCAGGCGGTATTCCAGCGCGACAGCGACAATACGCCGCTCGATTTTTCCGCAACCGCGAACGACTTTCGCCAGAAGCAGACCAGCCAGGAGTTCCAGTTGCTGGGCGACATGCTCGATGAACGGCTGAACTATGTGCTGGGTGTCTATTACCTGCGCGAGACCGGCACCGATATCTCGTCCACGAACCTGACCTTGATCGCGGCGAACAACGTCGCGCGGATCGCCAACGATAGCTATGCCGCCTTCGGGCAGGGCACGTTCAGGCTTACCGATCAGTTCAGCGTCACCGGAGGCCTGCGCTATACCAAGGAAGACAAGCGCCTATTCATCGACGTGAAGCGCCCCAACGGCGCGATCGTCGTCCCGGCGCAGGACGCGAAGCAATCGTTCGACAATCTGTCGCCGCGGATCGGCGTCGAGTATCAGGCGACGTCGCGGGTGCTGGCCTATGCGTCCTATTCGCGAGGGTTCAAGAGCGGCGGCTTCAACATCCGCTATGTCCAGCCCGCCGCCGCACCGCTTGCCTTCTCACCGGAAGAATTGACGGCGTACGAGGCAGGCCTGAAGCTGGAAACAGCCGATCGGCGGCTACGGCTGAACACGGCCGTCTTCTTTTCGGATTATGAGAACCTGCAGGTGCTCATCCGCGACGCGATCGCAACGCAGATCCGCAACGCGGCCAAGGCGGAGATCTACGGTGCCGAGGTAGAGGCGAATGCCATCCTGACCGATCGCATCCGCTTTTCCGCCTCGGTGGGTTATACCGAAGCCCGGTACAAGGAGGTTCCGCCAATCCTGCCGCCGGCGACCGTCAATGATCAGATCGAGCTGTCGGACGAGTTCGCCAAGACGCCCAAATGGACGGTGAATGCCGCCCTGGAAGCCGATCAGCCGATCTCTGCGGACTTCAAGCTCGTCGGGCGGGTCGATTATCAATACCGATCCAAGGTCTTCAACGACGCGATCAATTCCGAACTCATCGCGCAGGACGGGTTCTCATTGGTCAATCTCAACCTGACCTTGCAGGCGGAGGCGGGTTGGAGTCTGCGCGCCTATGTCGCCAACCTGTTCGACAAACGCTATTTGCTCGCGGGTCAAAACGGACTGGGATCGGTCGGCTTCGCCGAGACGTCGTACGCCCGCGGCCGCGAGTTCGGGGCAACGGCGCGGTTCGTCTTCTGAGGGTGACGAGTACGGTTACGAGAATGGCGGCGGCGCCCCGTCGGGTTCGCTTACCAGCTGATGGCCGGCGGCATGATCACCGGCCGCCACTATGCCAACGGACAGCGCATTCAGAACTATCTCGCCGGATCGCTGATCGGTGCTGTCAGCGCTCGCGAGATCGTGAACGCCTATGATCCGCAGCCGACCATCGTCGAGGCGGCGCGCGTATTCGACGCCGCACTGCTGGAGACGAGGATATGAAGATGCCGCTGGCGGCGCAGCGCGTGGCTCGGGCCCTGGTGGCGGCAGCTTGACGTCATGCAGCGCCTCCACGCGATCGAGATCGACATCTGCATGACGCAGATTGGCGTGATGCACCGTGACGATGTCGAGGCGCAGCTACAGGCCGAAGGTGCGGATTTTCTCAAAGCGATCGCTGCGCAGATCGAGGAGGCGCTGAAGCGCGCCGCTACAACCGACCCTCTCACCGAGCTTCCAAATCGGGCGGCTTTCTCGGCGGAGCTAGAACGCTGGCTTGTCAGAAGCCGTCGCTTGGCTCTGGGTCTGATCGACCTCGACGGATTC
>DASVUT010000101.1:0-2066 GCA_036386955.1 Sphingomonas sp.
CGTGTTTGTCCGCGCGTTCGACCGGCGATCGTTCATCACGCTCAAGGGTGCCCCGGTCGAGGGGATCGTGCGCGAGGTGATGGAATCGGCGGTGAAGATGGCCCGCATGGCGTTGAAGAGCGTCGGCGTCGACGGGGTCGAGGTCGACCGCGCGGAGGCGAGCTTTCGCGCCAGGGACAAGGAACGGTTGCGGGCGCAGGTCGAGACCGGTGACCTTCGCGCCGCGATCGACCGGATGCTGGTGCAGGAAGAGCGCGGATGATGCTGGGGGTTCTGGCGGCGATATCGGGCGCGATCACCGTGGCGGCGGGGGCGTTCGGCGCGCATGGGGCCACATCGCTGGAGGCCAAGGATTGGCTGCGCACCGGCGGGCAATATCAGCTGATCCATGCGGTCGCGGCGCTGATCGCGCTCCGGCTGGAGGCGCGGGGGCCGGGTTGGCTGTTCGTGATCGGCGGGGCGCTGTTCGCGGGCACGCTCTACGCGATGGCCCTGGGCGCGCCGCGCTGGCTGGGAGCGGTGACGCCGATCGGCGGCGCGGCGCTGATCGCGGGTTGGCTGTGGCTGGCGTGGAGTTTGCGGTGAACCGCGCAGGCGCGACCTGAGCGTCCCGCATTGCCGTTTCGCGCCGGCGCGCTAGGCTGGAGGCATGTCGGGCGCGCAAACATCCCTGCGTGAGAGCATCGAGCGGTGTTACGCGTCGTTCGCTGCGATCGAGCGGCCGGGCAGGCTGGAGACATCGCCGCTCCGTGACGCGGGGGACATCCTGCATACGCTGACGTCCGCTCCCCTGCGTGCTCTAACGGGTGAGCAGATCGGGCCCTATTCCGGCTGGGCGATGACCACCGTGGGGAACGAGCGGGACTATCGTCACTTTCTCCCCCGTATCCTCGAACTGGCGGTAGACGATCCCGTATGGCTCGGAGCCGAACCCGCGATCATCGCGCACAAGCTCTGCATGGCGTCATGGCGCGATTGGCCCGTGAAGCAACGCAGCGCCGTCCTGTCGTTCTTCCAAGCGGCCTTCGATGCTTCGCTCGGCGCGGAGGCTGGCGCCGATCCGAAGCCCGACGAATGGTTGTGCGGTCTGGTCCTGTTGGGGGAGCCGCCGCTGCCGATTATCAACCGCTGGCGCGCGTCCGGGCAGCCCGATGCAGTGCTGCAGATGGAGCTATTCGTCGATCGCGAGCGGAAGAACCTTGATCGCCGCGGCGCGGTGCGGGGGTCGTTCTGGACACACGTCCAGGAGGAGGATCGTCGCGAGGTCGCCGAGCTGCTGCTGTCGGCGGAGACGACAAGCTACCTGGAAGCATCGGCGGTGCGGCGTTTCGAGGGATGAGGGGTAGTCGCGCTCAAGCCGCGTCATCAATCGACGGGTTTGCGACGGACGGCATGGATGGCCCGCCGGAGTAGCGAAGGCCTGTGCTAGCCTCAGGCGTGCTACCGGTCTGGTCTCTAAGCGTTTTCATCGCCGCTGCGGGGCAGCAGATGCCGCCGGTGCCGGCTGTGCTGAACGACACGTCAGGCGTCGCGTGCGTGAAGCTGGCGGAGGGTGGCGCGGTGGCGGAGGCATTCGTCGCGGTGTCGACCGGGGATGCTGCCAAGGACCGCGAGCTGATCCGCTGGGTTCGGCAATTGCGCTGGCCCGGTGGCGCGGCGCGGCCGGACTTGCGCGATATCTGGTTTCCGATGCCGTTGACCTTTGGGAAGGCGGCGGCGCCGGTTGTGCCGGAATCGTGCGCGCCGGGGGTGAAGTAGGGCGACGTCAGCGTTTCTTGCGGCAGGTGTCGGAGCAGTAGATCACGCTGTCCCAGTCGCGCGCCCATTTCTTGCGCCACGCGAAGGGGCGGTCGCAGGCGGGGCAGGTCTTTTGCGGCAGGTTCGCCTTCTTGACGCCGTTGGGCATCAGCGCGGCTGCGCGTCGAGGAAGCGTTCGATGTCCGCTAGGTCGACCGCGTGATCGAGATAGGTCCGGCCGATCCCGCGCGCGAGGAGGAAGGGGAGGCGGCCTCCGCTTGCTTTCTTGTCGTGACGCATATGGTCAACGAGGCGGGCACCGGATGCGG
>DASVUT010000102.1:0-3198 GCA_036386955.1 Sphingomonas sp.
GACGGCGGACAGCTATGCGCGGCTGTTGTCGGCCGGGCTGGACGGTGACCGCGACGCGGCCCGCGCCGGCGCGGTCGCGGCCGGGTTCCTAGGACAGGCGGCGATCGAACGGCACCAGGCGGCAATCGACCGGATGATCGACGTCATCATCGGCGAACTCGCCCGGCCCGGCGCGTTCGACTTCGGCGACCGCGGCTTCGTCGCCACCCTGCGCGACGAGGGCACCGCGATCGCATCCGACCGCGCGACCTGGCACGTGCCGCCCGCCGACATGCTGTTCGTCCAGCGCAAGGTCAGCGGCACCGCGCTGCTCGCGGCTCGGTTGGGGGCACGGGTGGATGTGCGCGCGATGGTGACTGCGCTCAGGGAGAAAGGGTGGCGGTGATCAGTATGACTCCGCGTCACCCCGGCCTTGAGCCGGGGTCCCGATTTTTCCTCGCCGACCGTCAGAACACGAAGCGGGTCCCCGGATCAAGTCCGGGGGACGAGGGGGCTCCGGGGTGATGGGGGTTAATCCAGGTCACTCGCCTCGTGGCGTTCGGGGAGCTGCATCGCTTCGTCGCCCGTGACCTTGTTCACCCGACGCCCGCGTTGGACGGCGGGGCGGGCGGCGATGGCGGCAGCCCAGCGGGTCACATGCGTGTAGCTGGCGACGTCGAGGAACGTGGCCGCGTCATACAGCTCGCCCATGACCAACTGCCCGTACCAGGGCCAGGTCGCGATATCGGCGATCGTGTACTCGTCGCCGGCAAGGAACGCGGTGTCCGCGAGGCGGCGGTCGAGAACGTCGAGCTGCCGCTTCACCTCCATGGCGAAACGGTCGATCGCATACTCGATCTTCATTGGAGCGTAGGCGTAGAAATGCCCGAAGCCACCGCCCAGCATCGGTGCGGACCCGATTTGCCAGAACAGCCAGGAGAGGCAGGTCGCGCGCGCGGGCTGACTGGTCGGAAGAAAGGCGCCGAACTTTTCGGCGAGATGGACCAGGATCGATCCTGATTCGAACAGATGGATGGGCTCGGGGCCGCTCCGGTCGACGAGCGCGGGGATCTTGGAATTGGGATTCACGGCGACGAAGCCGCTGCCGAACTGTTCGCCCTCCATGATCTTGATTAGCCAGGCATCATATCCCGCGCCTTCATGACCGGCGGCGAGCAGCTCTTCGAGCATGACCGTCACCTTCACCCCATTGGGTGTGGCGAGCGAGTAGAGCTGGAGCGGGTGGCGCCCGACGGGCAGTTCGCGGTCATGCGTCGGCCCTGCGACCGGGCGGTTGATGCTCGCAAAACGGCCGCCGGCGTTCGGATTGGGCTGCCACACCGCAGACGGGGTGTAATCCTGGCTCACGCCTGCTGCTTCGCGCGGCGCGCGGCGAGTGTCGCCTGATAGCGCGCGCGCTGTTCGTCGCTCCAGGCGCGCGGGGTGCCGCCCTGACGCTTGGCGCGGGGGATGCGGACCTTGGTATCGCCCTGATGATTGCGCGCGGCCAGCACGTCATCGAACTCGCCCGCCTCGACTGCGGTGCGCATCGCGGCCAAGAACTCGGGAAAGCGTTCGGCGGGCATGTGATTGGTGCCTACGCCGTTGATCTCCAGAATATCGCCGTCGAGTTTCACCGTCAGCGCGACCACGTCGTTCTTGACGAACCACCAACGGCCGGGCGCATTGACCTTGCCACCTTCGAATTGGTCGAGCGTGCGGGCGATACCGCGCAGTAGCGGCTTGCGGGCCTTGTCCGCGTCGAACGAGGGGCGGTTGAAGATATCGACCAGCTTGTTGTCGATGATGCCGATCATGTCCTTGAGTGCCACTCGATCAATCCTTCCTCGTGTTCGTCGGGGATAGTCGAAGACTGTAGTTTGCGGCAAGACATATTGGCAAGTTCGCGATGACGCGGATGAAGAGATGGAGTTCGACCATGGCGCGCATGGGCAAGATATTCGGCGTCGCAGCTGCTGTCGTTCCGGCGATGCTGGCTGGCTATTCGGGAATGACTCGCCGCGCGGCCGAACGCGCGGTGCCGGCCGACGGCACGATCATCGATATCGATGGCGCGCAGATACACTATGTCGACAAGGGCATAGGGCCCGCGATCGTTATGATCCACGGGCTTGGCGGACAGTTGCGAAACTTCAGCTACGCGCTGACCGACTATTTCCCCGACCGGCGCGTGATCCTGGTCGATCGGCCGGGCTCGGGCTATTCGCACGGCGACAGTGGTGCGCTGGGTGTCGGCGAGCAGGCGGCGATTATCGCCAAGCTGATCGGCCGGCTTGGGCTCGACCGGCCGTTGATCGTCGGCCATTCGCTGGGCGGCGCGGTCGCGCTGGCGCTGGCGCTCGACCATGGCGCCCAGGTCGGGGCGTGCGCGTTGATCGCGCCGGCGACGCAACCCAAGGACGTGCCACCGCCCGGGCTGGAGGCGATCGCGGCGATCGCCCGGATGCCGGCGGCGGTGCGGCTGCCTTTTGCCTGGACGGTGGCGACGCCCATGGCGACCCTGACCGCCAAGCAGACGGCGGCCGCTATCTTCGCGCCCGAGGCCGCGCCGGAGGATTTCGGCGTTCGTGGCGGCGGCGTGTTGGGGGTCAGGCCGAACAACATCAGCGCCGCGGCCCATGACATCGGCGATCTGGGATCGCTGCTAAAGGCGATGGCCCCGCGCTATCCGTCGCTCACCATCCCCGTGGGTATCCTCTATGCGGCGGGCGACCGGGTTCTCGATCCCAAGCTCCACGGCGAGAAAACCGCTGCGGCAATTCCGGGTGCGTGGCTGGAGATGATCGAGGGCGGACACATGATCCCGATCACCCAGCCCGAACGCGTCGCGGCCTTCATCCGCCGGGTGGAAGCCGATCGCGCGTAGAGTCACTTGGCGCGGTAGCGCAGGCCGAGCCACAGGGTGCGCGGCGTCGCGCGCTCGATTACGTCGGCACCGCTAATCCCGGCCTCCACGCGCGCGTCGCCAAGATTTTCGGCGCGCAGCTCGACCGCGAGCCCGCTGGTCAACGGGAGGGTAGCGAAGGCGTCGATCGTGGTGGCCGGCGAGAGCGAGCGGGTATTGGCGTCGTCGTCGAACTGGCGTGCGACATGGCGCAGCGTCGCCGACAGAACGGTCTGTCCGAGCCGCCAGCCCAAGGTCGTCGATAGCTGGTCGCGCGGCGTCTGTGCGGGACGCAGCCCGTCGAGCGCGGAGGC
>DASVUT010000103.1:0-10498 GCA_036386955.1 Sphingomonas sp.
AGGCGGAGCAGATTGGCGACATGACTGCGCGATTTGTGGACGATCTTGGCCAGCGCCTCCTGCGTATGACCGTAATCGCCGACAAGCCGCTGATAAGCCTGCGCTTCTTCTATCGCGTTGAGGTCGGCGCGCTGGATGTTCTCGACCAGCGCGATTTCCAGCGTTTCCGCATCGTCGAAATCGCGCACCACGACGGGCACCTCGTGCAGCCGTGCGCGCTGGGCCGCGCGCCAGCGGCGCTCGCCCGCGACGATTTGATATTGATGGCCGTGCGGGCGCACGACGATCGGCTGGATCATCCCGCGCGCGGCGATCGAAGCGGCGAGCTCGTCGAGCAACGCTTCGTCGAAGCGTCGGCGCGGCTGCCCCGGATGCGGCGCCATCGATCCGACCGGGAGCGTGCGGACGCCTTGCGCGGCCGCGGCGGTGCTACCGGCGATTGGTGCCTCCTGCGCGATCTCGCCGAGCAGCGCGTCAAGTCCGCGGCCCAGGCCGCCGCGGGGCCGTCGTTCGCTCATGCCGCCGCTTTCGCTTTCGAAGGAAGCCGTCCGATCAGCTCACGGGCGAGCGCGATATACGCCTCCGACCCGGCACAGCGATGGTCGTAGATCAACGCGGGTAGGCCGTGGCTCGGCGCTTCGGACAAGCGAACGTTGCGCGGGATCACGGTGGTGAATACCACTTGGCCCAGCACCGCACGAACATCGGCGGAGACCTGTTCGGTGAGGCGATTGCGGCGGTCGTACATGGTCAGTGCGACGCCCACGATCGACAGGCCGGGGTTGAAGCGGGCGCGGATGCGCTCGACGGTGCTGAGCAGCTGCGACAGGCCCTCCAGCGCGAAGAATTCACATTGCAGCGGGACGAGCAGTGAGTCGGCGGCGACCATGGCGTTGATGGTCAGCAGCCCAAGCGACGGCGGGCAATCGATCAGCACGATATCCCACCGCCCCTGCGCCGCCTCGATCGCGCGGTCGAGCCGGTGGGTGCGCTGGTCCATGTCGACCAGCTCGATCTCCGCACCGGCCAGATCGGCCTTGGCGGGTACCAGATCGAGCATCGGCACGCGCGTGGGCATCGCCGCGTCGGCGATCGACGCTTCGCCGATGAGCACGTCATAGCTCGACCGGTCGCGCTGGGCGTTCTTGACCCCCACGCCGGTGGAGGCGTTACCCTGTGGATCGAGGTCGATGAGGAGCGTGCGCATGCCCGTCGCCGCGAGCGCGGTCGACAGGTTGATCGCGCTGGTCGTCTTGCCAACGCCGCCCTTTTGATTGGCGATCGCGATGGTGATCACTTGGGGCGGACCTTGTCGAGGATCAGGATCGTGGCATCAGGGTCGGACAGACTGTGTTCCACGTGGAACATGCCATGCCATGCACCGCGCAGGGCGGCAAGCTCCGTCCGTCCGGATTGACCGCGCGGAAGCACCCAACGCGTGCCAGCGTGGGCGAGATGCTGGGCGCTCTTCAGGAGCGCGGGTACGAGCGCGACGGCCCGAGCCGAAATGACGGCCGCGCGATGCTCGACGTGCTCGACCTTGGCGGCAGCGACCGTCACGTGCGAACAACCCATCGCCTGTGCGCTCTCCTCCAGGAACGCCGCTCGGCGTTTGCGCGGTTCAACAAGGACGACGGGATCATCGCGCAGGAGTGCAACGACGAACCCAGGGAAGCCGCCACCGGTGCCGATGTCGACCCAGGTTCCCGGTCGGTCGAACGCCAGCAACTGCGCGGAGTCGAGCGCGTGCCGCTCCCAAATGGTGGTCAGCGTCGACGGAGCTACCAGGTTCTGGTTTGCGCTTTCCGCCACAACTCGGTCGAGAAACGCTGCCACTCGTGCGCACCGGTCGGCACCAAAGCGGTCGGCAATCCATTCCCGGCCGTCGGTCACGCGGCTGCCCGCCGGTCATGCAGCAACAACGCTGACAGCGCCGCGGGCGTGATCCCGCGAATGCGCCCTGCTTCCGCGAGCGTGCGAGGACGGGCGCGTGTCAGGCGCTCGACCATTTCATTCGACAGGCCGGCAATGGCCGCGAAGTCCAGCTCCGGGTCGAGCGGGACCGCCTCATTGCGCTGGAGCCGTGCCGCTTCATCACGCTGACGATCGACATAAGGCGCATAGCGCGCGTCATGCACGACTTCGTCGATGATGGCGGGTTCGACGATCGGCAGGTCGTCGGCCAGCGCGTCTAGCGGGATCGTCGGCGAACGCAGCCAAGCGCGCGCGGACTGACGCGTGCCGTCCTGACTGATCGCAACCCCGCGCCGTGCGAGCTGGTGCGCGTCGAGGATGATGCGATCGAGATGCGCCTCGACGGCAGCGCGCGCGTCACGCCGGCGCGCTTGGTGCTCCGCACGAGCCGGGGACAGACACCCAGCCCGCAGCGCTAGCGCCCCCAACCGCGTCTCCGCATTATCCGCGCGCAGCGACAGCCGGAACTCGGCGCGCGAGGTCAGCATGCGATAAGGCTCGGTGACGCCCTGAAGCACGAGATCGTCGATCATTACGCCGAGGTAGCTCGACGCGCGATCGAGGATCACCGGCTCGCGTTCGAGCGCCGACGCAGCAGCGTTCAGCCCCGCGACAAGCCCCTGCCCCGCCGCTTCCTCATACCCCGTCGTCCCGTTGATCTGCCCGGCACAGAATAGCCCCGGCATCGCGGCCAGTTCCAACCGCCGGTCGAGCGCACGCGGGTCGATATGGTCGTACTCCACGGCATAGCCTGGGACGGTGATCGCTGTGCGCTCCAGCCCGGGAATGGACGCGATCATCGCCGCCTGAACATCGGTCGGCAACGATGTCGACAACCCGTTGGGGTAAACGAACGGATCGGTCAGCCCCTCAGGCTCGAGGAACACCTGGTGTCCGTCGCGATCACCGAAGCGGACGATCTTGTCTTCGATCGACGGGCAATAGCGCGGGCCCGCCCCTTCGATCGCCCCGCCGAACAGCGGTGACCTATCTAGGCCTGAACGGATGACGTCGTGCGTCGCGTCGGTGGTGCGGGTTACCGCGCACGCGATCTGGGGGAGCCGTGCGCCACGGCTCATCGGCGACATCGTCCAGATGTCCGCGTCCGACGGCTGCTCGACGAGCCGTGCCCAGTCGATCGTGCGTCCGTCGAGCCGCGGCGGCGTGCCGGTCTTCAACCGCGCCATCGGCAACGCGAGCGCGCGGAATGCCTGTGCGAGCGCGCTCGCGGCACGCTCGTCTACGCGGCCACCATGGCTGCGATCGTCGCCACGGAACATGGTGGCGCCGAGGAACGTGCCCGTTGCGACAACCACCGTCGGAGTGGAAAGAACGCTGCCGTTGTCAAGCCGAGCCCCAGCGACGCGACTGCCCTCAGTCACGACATCGACGACCTCGCCTTCGATCACCTCGACGCCACTCGCGCGCACTGCGTGCTGGATTGCGGCGGCATAGAGGCGGCGATCGGCCTGCACACGAGGCCCCTGGACCGCTAAACCCTTGCTACGATTGAGCATCCGGTGGTGAATGGCGGCCGCATCCGCCGCGCGAGCCATGATGCCGTCGAAGGCGTCGACCTCACGAACGATATGCCCCTTGCCCAGGCCACCGATAGCCGGATTGCAGGACATAGCGCCGACGTGCCGGCGGTCGAACACGACCATCGCCACACGCGCACCGCAGCGGCCTGCGGCGAGCGCGGCCTCGACGCCTGCATGACCTCCACCGATGACGACGACATGGTACATGCGCCCGCGATAGAGCGCGGGTGATCGGCGGTCAAAACTGTTCCACGTGGAACATCACTTCCCGATGCAGAACCGTCCAAACAACGCGTCAAGCATCGCTTCAGTCGCATCGATCCCGAGGATAGCACCTAGCCGGGCATGCGCCACGCGGAGCTGCTCTGCCAAGATCAGCGAATCGTTCACGGTGGCATCCCGGAGGGCGCGTGCAGCGTCGTTGCAGCACGCCCGCTGATGCTCATGCAGCGCCGGGAGATCACGCGTCTGAAGCAAGGACGCGGTGCGCGCCGCGATCAGCGACCATAGCGCATCGATCGTATCCGGCCGGCTAGCGCTCACCGCCAGCACGCGACCTGGCGGACACAGCTCCCGCCCCGGCAGGTCAGCACGCGCATGGATCGCTAACGCGCCCTCGGGTGCCGCTTCATCGCCCAGCCAGAGTACCAGGTCCGCGGTCGCTAGTGCACGGCGCGCACGATCCACGCCGATCGCCTCGATCGGATCATCGGTATGCGTCAGCCCGGCGGTATCGGTCAGCAGATACGCGATCCCCTGCCGCACAACCGGCACCTCGATCCGATCGCGCGTCGTGCCCGCGATCGGCGACACGATCGCCGCCTCGCGCCCGCCGAGCAGGTTGATCAGCGTCGACTTGCCGGCATTGGGCGGCCCGGCGATCACGACCCGAATGCCATCGCGCAACCGCTCGACGGAGGGTGCCGTCAGTAGCGCGTCGATCTCGCCGGCCAGATTGCACATCCCTGCGACTACATCGGCCACCACCGCCTGATCATCGGCAACGTCGCTCTCGTCGGCGAAGTCCAGCGTTGCCTCGATCCGCGCGGCCAGCATCGCCAGCCGGTCGAGCCAGCCATGGATCACCGCGCTCACCCTGCCCTCGGCCGCGTCCATCGCCGCCACGCGCTGCGCCTCGGTCTCCGCCGCCAGCAGGTCGGCCAGCCCCTCGGCCGCGGCGAGATCGATGCGCCCGTTCATCACCGCGCGCCGGGTGAACTCCCCTGGCAGAGCAGGGCGCAGGCCGTCGATGGTGGCGAGTGCTCCCTCCACCGCTGCAACGACAGCCCGGCCGCCATGGCAGTGGAACTCGACCAGATCCTCTCCAGTGGCTGTATGCGGGGCTGGGAAGGTCAGAACGAGCGCCCGGTCGAGCAGGTGCCCCGCACCGTCGCGCAACGCCCTGAGGCCTGCCTGACGGGTAGGAGGAGGCGTTCCGGCCAGCTTCCTCACCGCCTCGAACGCGCGCGGCCCGCTCACGCGGATAATGGCGATCGCGGCCGGGGGACGGCCGCTCGACACCGCGAAGACCGTCGCGGTCACGCCTTGGCGGCGCCCTCGATCATGCGCCGCCACATGGCGAGCCCGGCCTCACCCATCGGCGCCCAGCCGCGCATCATCTGTTCGAGCATCTCGGGCTTCACCCCGCCCTCCATCGTCTCGCCGAGCATCGCGACATAGCGGTCGTGGAGCGGCGTGAGGTCGGGCAGGCCCATCATCGCGCGTGCCTCCTGAGGGGTGCAGTCGATCTCGACATTGACCTTCATGGGGATGCTCCGCGAGGGTTTAGGGGAACTCACCTAGCCGAGAAGGGGCGTCGCGGCAAAGCCGCGCCGTCGGTCGGGAGGGCGAGCCTCCCGCCGGCCGAGCTTGCGCTGCTCGGCCGGGCGTAGCCGGCCGGCGCTGCGCTACTGATTCATCGAGTCAAAGAAATCGTCGTTCGTCTTCGAGTTCTTCATCTTGTCGAGCAGGAACTCCATCGAATCGATGGTGCCCATCTGCATGAGGATGCGGCGCAGGACCCACATCTTCGACAGCTTGTCCTTCTCGACCAGCAGCTCTTCCTTGCGCGTGCCCGACTTGCCCACGTCGAGCGCGGGGAAGATGCGCTTGTCGGCGACCTTGCGATCGAGCACGATTTCGGAATTGCCGGTGCCCTTGAACTCTTCGAAGATGACCTCGTCCATGCGGCTGCCGGTGTCGATCAGCGCGGTGGCGATGATCGAAAGCGATCCGCCCTCCTCGATGTTGCGCGCCGCGCCGAAGAAGCGCTTGGGCCGTTGCAGCGCGTTGGCATCGACACCACCCGTCAGGACCTTGCCCGACGACGGCACCACGGTGTTGTAGGCACGCCCGAGCCGCGTGATCGAATCGAGCAGGATCACCACGTCCTTCTTGTGCTCGACCAGCCGCTTGGCCTTTTCGATCACCATTTCAGCGACTTGGACGTGGCGCTGTGCCGG
Source organism: Sphingomonas sp. (assembly GCA_036386955.1). Classification (GTDB taxonomy): domain Bacteria; phylum Pseudomonadota; class Alphaproteobacteria; order Sphingomonadales; family Sphingomonadaceae; genus Sphingomonas. The sequence continues at coordinate 5,978 of DASVUT010000103.1, forward strand.
CTCGTCGAATGTGGAGGAGACGACCTCGCCCTTCACGCTGCGCTGCATGTCGGTGACTTCCTCGGGCCGCTCGTCGATCAGCAGCACGAGCAGGAACACCTCGGGGTGGTTGTCCGTGATCGCCTTGGCGATGTTCTGCAGCATCACGGTCTTGCCGACCCGCGGCGGCGCGACGATCAGCGTCCGCTGCCCCTTGCCCTGGGGTGAGACGATGTCGATGACGCGCGCGCTCTTGTCCTTTTGCGTCGGGTCGAACGGGTCGAGCGTCAGCTTGGATTCCGGATAGAGCGGCGTCAGATTGTCGAAATTGACGCGGTGGCGCACGGCGTCGGGATCGTCGAAATTGACGCTCGTGATGCGCACCAGCGCGAAATAGCGTTCGCCGTCCTTAGGGCCCCGGATCTCGCATTCCACCGTGTCACCGGTGCGAAGCCCGTGCTTGCGGACCTGGTTGGGCGAGACATAGATGTCGTCGGGTCCGGCGAGATAATTGCTCTCGGGCGAGCGCAGGAAGCCGAAGCCGTCCTGCATGACCTCGATCGTGCCCAGCCCCATGATCTGATCGCCATTGTCGGCCTGCACCTTCAGGATCGCGAACAGCAGATCCTGCTTGCGCAGCGTCGACGCGCTCTCGACGCCCAGTTCCTCGGCCATGCTCACCAGTTCGGCGGGCTTCTTCTTCTTCAAGTCTTGGAGATGCATGACGGATTCCGGCAGAATGGCTCGAACGGCGAAGATCGCGGCGGGACGAGAGCAGGCGGCACAGGACGTGCAGCTAGGAGGCGGAGGTAAGTCGCGCCCGCCCCCAAGTCAACCGGTCAGACAGGCAATCAAAACGGCTTCACGATCGCCAGGATCACGATGATGATCGTGGCAAAGGCCGGCACCTCGTTCAACAGCCTGAGCGTGCGCGGGGTCAGCGTCGGCCGGTTCGCGGCGAGCTTGCGCGCATAGCCGACCGCCCAGCCGTGATAGCCCGACAATAGCAGCACGAACAACAGCTTGGCATGAAGCCAGCCCAGCCCCTCGCCGCCCTCGAACAGCCCGATATGCGCCGCCAGCATCAGCCCCAGCACCCACACCGCCCCCATCGCGGGCGTCAGGATCATCCGCCGCAGCGTCGCTTCGCGCTTGATCCAGCGCGGCGGCTCGGCCGGGTCGGCCAACCCCTCCTGATGATGAACCAGATAGCGGGGAAAGATGAACAGTCCCGCCATCCAGAAGATCACGAAGATCAGATGCGCGGCCTTGATCCACGGATAGGCGTCGCCCAACCAGCCGCTCATCGCGTCCCCCTCACCCGTGCCACCAGCGCCTCGACATGATCGATGGGCGTGAACTGGCCGATCCCGTGACCCAGGTTGAAGACGTGCGGGCGTTCGGGGAACGCCGCCAGCACGCGGTCGATGCCGCGCTCCAGTTCCGCGCCCCCGACCAGCAGTGCGAGCGGATCGAGATTGCCCTGCACCGGCATCCCCGGCGGCAGCGCCGCATCGGCCCAGGCCGGATCGAGTGTCTCGTCCAGCCCGACCGCGTCGACGCGTGTCTCGCGCGCATAAGCGGGCAGCTTGGCGCCGGCACCCTTGGGGAAGCCGATGATCCGCGTGCCGGGACAGCGTTCGCGAAGCCGGTCTACGATTGTGGCGTTGGGCGCGATGACCCAGCGTTCGAACTGCGCCGGGCTCAGCGATCCGGCCCAGCTGTCGAACAGCTGCACCGCCTCCACCCCCGCCTCGATCTGCGCCGCGAGATAATCGACCGTCATCGTCACGATCGCGTCGATGATCGCCCCGAACGCGGCCGGGTCGCGATACGCATAGGACCGCGTCTCGCCCTGGTCCTTCGATCCCGCGCCCGCGACCATATAGGTCGCCACGGTCCAGGGAGAGCCCGCAAAGCCCAGAAACGTCGTCTCGGGCGGTAATGCCCCCGCGACCCGGCGAACGGTCTCGTACACCGGCTCCAGCCGCCCTGGGACGCTTTCCAGCCCATCCAGGGCATGATCGACCAGCGCGGGCGTCAGCCGCGGCCCCTCGCCCGCCCCGAATGTCAGATCCTGCCCCAACGCCCATGGCACCATCAGGATGTCCGAGAACAGGATCGCGCCGTCGAAGCCGAACCGCCGGATCGGCTGGATCGTCACCTCCGCCGCGGCTTCGGGATCGGTCGCGAGCGCCAGGAAGCCGCCCTTCTCCGCCCGCAGTTCGCGATACTCGGGCAGATACCGCCCCGCCTGGCGCATCAGCCAGAGCGGCGGCGTTGGCTGACGAATGCCCTTCAGGGTCGAGAGCAGCGGTTTGGCGGAAACGGAGGTCAGCGCGGGAGCCCTTCTACTAAAGAAAAGATTCAAACTAGGTTGTTGTAGTGGTGGGCAGGCAGAAGCCGGGGATTAGGCAGTCGTGCCGGAAATGCCAACAGCTTGACCGCATGCGTCTCATGCAACGCCGTCGATTCGACGCCGCCGTCCCCGTTATCCACAGCCTGTGGAGGAACGGATCGGCTGTGGGCGCGATTGAGGACAGGTTGATGGTTATCCACGCGCCCAGCAGGGTTTGGCGGCGGGTGCGGGTTGCGCTACATTCCATCCTCGACTTGTCCACAGATCGGTCAGCCGAGGGTCTTTCACGCTGCGCCTCCACCTTCACCTTCTGTCCGATTCCACCGGCGAGACGCTGGAGAACATCGCCAAGGCCGCGCTGGCGCAATATGACGATGTCGAGACGGTGCGGCACTTTTGGCCGATGGTCCGCACCGAAGCGCATCTGGAGCGCATCCTTCAGGAGATCGCCCAGAATCCGGGGCTGGTGATCTACACGCTGGTGAACCTGGCCACGCGCCGCATCCTGGAAACGCGGTGCCGGGCGCTGGGGCTGCCGGCGGTCGCGCCGCTCGATCCGGTCAACGATGCGCTGTCCGGGATGCTCGGGGTCCAGGCCAAGGCGCGACCTGGCCGGCAGCATGTGCTCGATGCGGCCTATTTCGCGCGTGTCGAAGCGATCCAGTGGACGATCGCGCATGACGACGGGATCGCGGCGGAGGAGTGGGAGGAATCCGATATCGTGCTGGCGGGCGTCAGCCGGTCGTCCAAGACCCCGACCTCGATCTACCTCGCCAATCGCGGCTACAAGACCGCTAACATCCCCATCGTGGTCGAAAGCCCCCCGCCCCGCCACCTGTTTTCGCTCAAGAACCCGCTGATCGTCGGGCTGACGACCAGCGCCGACCGGTTGATCGCGATCCGCCGCAACCGGCTGCTGTCGCTCAACCAGATGCCCGATACGCCCTATGTCGAGGAGGAAGCCGTCGTGCGCGAGATCGCGTTCGCCAGGCGCATGTTCGCCGATAATGGCTGGCCGGTGATCGATGTGACGCGGCGCTCGATCGAGGAAACCGCGGCCGCCGTCATCGCCCTGTGCAATGATCGTCGGACGGCCAGATGATCGTCCTCGCCTCACAAAGCGCATCGCGCCGGGCGATGCTCGACGCCGCCGGGGTGGCGTTCGAGGCGCTGCCCGCGGGCGTTGACGAGGACGCCGCCAAGGCCGCGCTGGCGGACCTCAGCGCGCGCGATCTGGCCGATGCGCTGGCCGAGCTGAAGGCGATCAAGGTGTCGGCGCGCGTCCCCGGCGTGCTGGTGCTGGGGTCCGATTCGCTGGTCGTGCTGGCCGACGGCACCCGCCTCGACAAGCCGGTGTCGCGAGAGGACGCGGCCGAGCATCTGCGGCGGCTGTCGGGCGGCGTCCACGATCTGTGGAGCGCGGCCGTGGTCGCGGAGAATGGTCGCGCGGTATGGCGGCATGTCGAACGCGCGCGGCTGCACGTCAGGCCGCTGTCCTACAGCTTCATCCAAGCCTATCTGGATGTCGAATGGCGGGAGATCGCAGGCTGCGTCGGCTGTTTCAGGATCGAGGGACCAGGCGTGCAATTGTTCGACCGCATCGAAGGAAGCCATTTCACCATATTGGGTATGCCGCTGCTGCCGGTGCTCGGCTATCTGCGGACCCGGGGTGTCATGCCGCAATGAAGGCGGACCCCGGCAAGATCATCAAGTTCGGGCGGGGCGTGAAGTGACGCGCCGCTACGCCGAGGTGATCGGCGATCCGATCGCGCAGTCCAAGTCGCCGGTCATTCATGGCTTCTGGCTGGGCGCGCTGGGCATCGATGCGGAGTATCGCCGCTGCCACGTCACCGCCGCGCAGCTGCCGGATTACTTCGCCGCCCGGCGCGCCGATCCGCACTGGCTGGGCTGCAACATCACGCAACCGCACAAGATCGCCGCACTCGATCATGTCGCTGATCCGGGCGGCGTGCGCGCGTCGATCGGTGCAATCAACACCGTGCTTCGCGGCGATGACGGCACCCTGGTCGGGACCAACACCGATGCGGCGGGCTTCTGGGCCCCGATCGCGGGGCTCGATCTGGCGGGTCAGCCGGTCGCGGTCGTCGGCACCGGCGGCGCGGCGCGGGCGGTGCTGTTCGCGCTGTCGCGGGTCGGCACCGGCCCCGTCACCGTGATCGCGC
>DASVUT010000104.1:0-1538 GCA_036386955.1 Sphingomonas sp.
GCCGGATCGCAGATGCGCAGGGCCAGGAACGCCGTGGCCGGGTTCAGCGCCTCCAGCTCGCGGCGCCGATCGCCGCGATCGCGCCGGTCGCTCGCCAGACGCGCGGCGGCATCGCGGAACGCGGCGCGGCGTTCCTCCAGCAGCGGCCCGACCGTGCGGCGGATGACGAGGAGGACGAGGTCTTCGGGGGTGTAATAGGAGCCGCTGGTCTTGCGCGCGAAGGTCTGCGGCCGCGTGGTGATGCGGCCGGCGTCCTCGACCAGGTCATATTCCAGCAAGCGTTCGTACACGCTGCCCAGATGCTGGACCGACAGATCGCGGTAGTTGATGAACCGCCGGTCGGCGGTGGTCCCGTCGCGCGACAGGGCATCGAGCAGGGCTGCGAAATGCGCGTCGGGCATCTCGGCCCGGTCGAGCAGCGGCGATCGGCCGGCGCGGAACAGCCCGCCATTATAGGGCGGCAGGCCGATGCCGTCGTCGCCGGTATCGATCTGTCGCCACAGGTCGCGCAGGCTGCCGTCATGGCTGGCGCGGCGTTCGGACAGGCCGCGATGCGCATCGATCGCATCGGCGACATCGCGGCGCATCGCCCATAGCCCGTCCGCGCGGTGGCGCGTCGGCAACAGGCTGCGATCCTCCGCGTACAGCACGAACAACAGGCGGTAGAGCCAGGTCAGCGACGCCTCTCGCAGGTCGGCGAGATAGGCGGGCGTCAGCGGCGCGGGGCGATCGGGGTCGGCCTGGGCGAGCGCATAGGCAAGATCGGGGAACACGGTTTCGAACACAGTGGTGGCCAGGTGCGACGTGACCCGCGCCTCGAACCCGCGGCTGTCGGCGATCGCGCGGGTGAGGCGGGTGGCACCGCCCGCGTCGGGCAGGAACGCCTCGCGCCCGAACAGCCACAGGAACAGCCGGGTGACGTGTTCGGCATGGTCGGCGGCGTCGCGCGGCGCGGTGCCGAGATCGGCGGGGACGAGCAGCCCCGCGGCCTCGAACAGGTCGAGTTCCACGAACCCTTCCAACCGCGACCGCGCGCGATTGTCATAGAGCCGCCAGATGCGCCCGTTGGTCAGGATGCCGAAGCGGATGGCCCCGTTCGACCCGACATCGACGCTGCCCAGATAGCGCAGGATCTGCGTCGACGGCGCGCCTTCTCCCGTCGCCCCGCCGCCACGGTCGAGCGCGATGCCCCAGGCCTTGGCCTCCAGAATCGACGCGCCATGGGCGTAGCGCTGCGCCGCCGGAAGGGTGCCGGCGGTGGCCTTGGCGGCGGCGCTGGGGAACAGCAGATAATCGGGCACGTCGCTGCGCCCGGTGCGCGATGCCTTGATCTGCACCGACACGTCCGCCCAGCCGAGCAGTTCCAGCAGCGGATCGATCAGGTCGCGTTCGGTCTCCGCCTCCTGCGGGGCGCGGCGGGCCTGGAAATCCTGCAAGAGCGTGGTGAGGGTGGCGCGCGCATGGGCAACCGCGCCGGCATCGGCCGCACGCCAATCGGTGGCGGCGGTGACGCCTTCGGTCAGGAAATATTCGCTGAA
>DASVUT010000105.1:0-7310 GCA_036386955.1 Sphingomonas sp.
CGGGAGCGTGGCACGCGTCGCGAGCCCCCTCCGTCGCTTCGCGCCACCTCCCCGTCCCGGGGAGGATTGGGAAAGGCATCTCCTCCCCCGTTTACGGGGGAGGTGGCGAGCGTAGCGAGACGGAGGGGGCATGCGCGTATAACGCGCGGCCCCCGCCCGCCCCCTCCGGCGCTACGCACCACCTCCCCCGCCAAGCGGGGGAGGAGAGGGCAGGCGTCGGGCCCAAGCTCCCCCCCTCAATCATCCTCATCCTCGAACCCCACCAGCGCCAGCGCCCGCGCCTTGATCTGGCGTTGTTCGCACCAATGGACCAGCGCGTCCTCGCGGCCATGCGTGACCCAGACTTCACGCGGCGCGATCTCGGTCAGCGTCGTCGTCAGCTCGTCCCAGTCGGCGTGATCGGACAGGATCAGGGGCAGCTCGACGTTCTTCTGCCGCGCGCGCTGGCGCACCCGCATCCAGCCGCTCGCCATCGCCGTGATCGGATCGGGCAGCCGCCTCGACCAGCGATCGTTGAGCGCGCCTGGCGGGCACATCACGACATGCCCCGCCATCTGCGCCTTGGGCACGTCGGCGGTGGGGATCAGCTCACCCAGCCTGACCCCGTGTTCGGCGTAGAGGTCGCACAGGCGTTGCAGCGCGCCGTGGATGTAGATCGGCGCCTCATGCCCGCGATCGCGCAACTCCGCGATCACCCGCTGCGCCTTGCCCAGCGCATAGGCCCCCACCAGCACGCAGCGATCGGGATTGGCGTGAAGCCGCGCGAGCAGCTTGTCGATCTCGTCGCCGGTGTCGGGATGGCGAAAGACCGGCAGCCCGAACGTCGCCTCGGTCACGAACACGTCGCAGCGGACCGGCTCGAACGCGGCGCAGGTCGGGTCGGGGCGGCGCTTGTAATCCCCCGACACCACGACCCGCTCGCCGCGATAGTCCAGGACGATCTGCGCCGAGCCCAGCACATGGCCCGCGGGCACGAAGCCGATATCGACATCCCCCATCCGGATCGTCTCGCCATAGGCGACCGGCACGCCGGTCTGCGGACCGTAACGGCATTCCATGATCGCCAGCGTTTCGGGCGTCGCCCACACCCGCGCATGCCCGCCGCGCGCGTGATCGGCGTGGCCGTGCGTGATCAGCGCCCGGGCTGTGGGTTCGGACGGGTCGATCCAGGCGTCGGCGGGGCGGACATGGATGCCGTGCGGGTGGGGTTCGATCCAGTCGCCCAATTTCACCGCATGCCTGGCCATCATGCGCTACTACGCCTGAACGGATCGAATCGGCGCAACCCCTCGTTGTCCTGCCGAAACATAGGTGGAGCCGCGCATGATCATCAGCAGCTTTTGGATAATCGTCGTCTTCATCGGCGCCTTCGTGCTGTTCGCCGCGATCATCTGGTCCCGGCAGCAGAACAAGAAGGTCACGCCGCAACAGGATCGCCGCAGCGAGACCGCGACGCATGACCTGTACCGCGACCAGGATCGCGACGACAAGGCGAACGGCGGCTGAACGACCTTCCCGAGCCGATCGCGCGCTGGTTCGACACGCGGGGCTGGCGTCCGCGACGGCATCAGCTGGAGATGCTGGCGGAGGCGCGCGCCGGACACCACGCGCTGCTCGTCGCCGCGACCGGCGCGGGGAAGACGCTGGCCGGGTTCCTGCCCACGCTCGCCGAACTGATCGAGGCACCGACGGACGGGCTCCACACGCTCTATGTCTCGCCGCTCAAGGCGCTCGCGGTCGATATCCAGCGCAACCTGGTCACGCCGCTCGACGAAATGGGCGTGGCCTTGCGCGTCGAGACCCGTACCGGCGACACCCCGTCCGACCGCAAGGCGCGCCAGCGGGTCAAGCCGCCGCACATCCTGCTGACCACGCCTGAATCGCTGTCGCTGCTGCTCAGCTATCCCGACGCGGCGACCATCTTCGCCGGCCTGCGCACGATCGTGGTCGACGAGGTCCACGCCTTTGCCACCGGCAAGCGCGGCGATCTCCTGTCGCTGTGCATGGCCCGGTTGCAGCGTCACGCCCCCGCGCTGCGCCGCGTCGCGCTGTCGGCGACCGTCGCTGATCCCGACGGCTATCGCGCCTGGCTCGCGCCCGACGGCGATATCGACGCGGTCAGCCTGGTGCAGGGCGAACCGGGGGCCGATCCCAACATCACCATCCTGCTGCCCGAGGACCGCGTCCCCTGGGCGGGCCATTCGGGCCGCTATGCCGCCGCGCAGGTCATGCGCGAAATCGAGGCGCATCGCACCTCGATCATCTTCTGCAACACGCGCAGCCTGGCCGAGCTGATATTCCAGGACCTTTGGAAGGTGAACGACCAGAGCCTTCCGATCGGCGTCCACCATGGCAGCCTGGCGCTGGAGGCGCGGCGCAAGGTCGAAGGCGCGATGGCCGCGGGCAAGCTTCGCGCGCTGGTTGCCACCGCCAGCCTCGATCTGGGCGTCGACTGGGGCGATGTCGATTGCGTCATCCAGATGGGCGCGCCCAAGGGCTCGTCGCGGCTGCTCCAGCGGATCGGCCGTGCCAACCACCGGCTGGAGGAAGCGTCCGAAGCCATCGTCGTCCCCGGCAACCGGTTCGAATATCTCGAGGCGCGCGCCGCGCTCGACGCGGTGGAGGCGGGCGAACTCGACCCCGACATCTTCCGCCCCGGCGCGCTCGACGTGCTGGCGCAGCACGTCATGGCGTGCGCCTGTTCCGAACCCTTCGACCAGGCCGAACTGCTGGCGGAGGTCCAGTCCGCGCTTCCCTATTCGGCGCTCGATGCCGACACGTTCGACCGCGTGCTCGGCTTCATCCGCGACGGCGGCTATTCGTTGCGCGCCTATGACCGCTTCAAGCGCCTGACGCAGGATCCGGACGGCCGCTGGCGCGTCGCGCACCCCAGGTTCATCGCGCAGCATCGGCTGAACGCGGGCATCATCGTCGAGGCGACGATGCTCGCCGTCCGCTTCAGGAACGGCCGCAACCTCGGCAAGGTCGAGGAGAATTTCGCGGCCCAATTGTCCCCCGGCGACACCTTCTTCTTCGCCGGCCTCAGTCTCGAGGTCGAGAAGATGGATACCGAGGATTTGATCGTCCGCGCGACGAGCCGCCCCGCGCGCATCCCCACCTATGGCGGCAGCCGCATGCCGCTGTCGACGAGTCTGGCCGACCGCGTCCGCGCCTTCCTCGCCACGCCCGAGGAATGGCCGCGCTTTCCCCATGACGTGCGCGAATGGCTGGAAATCCAGACCCGCCGGTCGGTCCTGCCGCGCCCCGGCCAACTCCTGGTCGAAACCTTCCCGCGCGAAGGGCGGCACTACATGGTCGCCTACAGCTTCGAAGGCTGGAACGCGCACCAGTCGCTCGGCATGCTGATCACCCGCCGGATGGAGGCGCAGGGGCTGCGGCCGCTGGGCTTCGTGTCGAACGATTATGCGCTCGCCTGCTATGGCCTGGAAAAGATCACCGACCCCGCCGCGTTGTTCTCGGCCGACATATTGGAGGACGAGTTCGTCGACTGGGTGCAAGGATCGAACCTGCTCAAGCGCGCCTTCCGCGAGGTCGCGGTCATCGGTGGGCTGGTCGAACGCCAGCACCCCGGCAAGCGCAAGACGGGGCGGCAGGTGACGTTCTCGACCGACCTGATCTATGACGTGCTGCGCAAATACGAACCCTCGCACCTCCTTCTCCAGGCCGCCTGGGACGACGCCCGCGCGCGCATGACCGATGTCGGGCGTCTGGCCTCGCTGCTCGACCGCGCCGCCGACACGATGGTCCATATCGACCTCCCCCGCGTGTCCCCGCTGGCGGTGCCGGTGCTGGTCCTGATCGGCCGCGAACGCGTGTCGACAAACCTTGGCGACGACCAACTCCTCATCGAAGCCGAAACGCTGGCGGCGGAGGCGATGGCGGTGGATTGAGGGGTGGAGCGCGTATGGGAGGGGGGGCGTGGGCGTTTCCTACCGCGATGCTTATGGAGACCGCTCTCACGACCGCGAACGGCAAAAGGGGTGGATAGCGGTCCGGCAGCTTTCGGGTTCCACCATAGGAAAGCCGACACCGAATGCCCCGCGTCCAAGCGCATCAGGATTTTGCATCCACGAATCATGCGGTTTCCTGCGGTTTTCGGGTTGATGCAAAACCTGTGAGTTTCGCATCAGGCGCGCGGCGACGTAAGCGTCTCGTCTGCGACGTATCCGGGCGTCGAGCAGCGATCGATCCTATGCGGACGGGGGGAGGCGAAGTTCGCAGGCCTGCATGGACGAGAGATCACCGCGCCATTCAAGCGAGCCGCCTTCAGCGAGCACGCACGCGCGGCCGTAGAGGACCAGATCGCCCGTCTGATGCACCCCATCGTCCAGAAAGCTGGCGAGCGCTTCCCCGACGATGCGGGCCATCTTCTGCCACGTTGGTGTTGCGCATGAGAGCAGAAGAGGGTCGAAATAGTTGATCGGTGCCGAGACCAGAGAGCCGTCCCGGTGCACAACCCGAAGCGGTGCGTTATCGGACAGCAGTTGCTTCCATCGAGTTTGGTGCTCACCTCGGTGTGCCGCGTCGAGGTCGCTCTGGGTGTCGAGCAAGCGCGCCATCTCTTCCGGCGCAAGGGCCGATGGGCTGATCGCCAGCCACGGCGCCGCATCCGTTTCAGCGCCGCCCACCACCAAGTCGGTAACGTCGATGATCTTGCAGGGCGCATCGCCCAAGTGAGAAAGCCACCAGAGGAAGCCGGCATAGCTCCGGGTATCGCGACGTGAGATCCAAGCGACCGGCAAGACGTTGCTCGAGCAGGATGCTTCAAGAAATGGCGTCGTGTCCGCCACTACGCTTTGCCAGTCGGTGCAGCCCAGCTCTTCCTCGACCCACGCGACTCTGGCGGCGTCGCCGCGCCCGACCGGCCCGAAACTAAAATCATCGAATGGGCACGCGACCTGCTCAGCTCGACCTTGTTGAGCCAAGGTCTGGCGTAGCGTTCCTGCACCAGACGGGGTGAAGAGTACGTGGAGCAAAGGCTTCTCGATGGCCATAAATCATCTGAGGCCTAAGGCGCCATGTATGCAAGTGGTCGTCAGCCGGGCCGGCTGCATGCGTGCCGTTTGATGCAAAACCTTTGGTTTATGCATCACGAATGTCAGCTTTCGGGATAACGCATCGGCAGGTTGAAGGACCGAGATTGAGCGCAAGTCGACGTCCTCCGAAAACGCTGTCCTACACGCCTGATCCCGTGCAATCACGTGTGTTCGACTCGTTCCGTCACTTGCTCTTTCAACCTGTCTAGCTCGTCGCGCCAGCCAGCGCCCCCGCGCCGGGCCGACCGGCATGCTGATAGTGTGACCCAAGTGTGACCTTTGGCGGTCGACCGTCGCGTTAAGGCATCCGATCCGCCGATCCCCCCAACCCTTGGCACGCCTTGCCAAGCGCCCCGGGCAAGCGCACTCTCGCGTTCATGACAAAATGGTCGCTCGCGCTGGCGATGCTGCTTGCCGCACCGGCGGTGGGGCAGACCCTGCCCGCGCCGCAGCCGGCCGCCGCCGACCTGCTCGCGCCCGAACCCACCGCCGCCGAAACCGTGCTGGCGTTTGAAAACGCGCAGACGCGGATGACCGTGCCGGTCACGATCGACACGCGCGGGCCGTGGCGGTTCGTGGTCGACACCGGGGCGGAGCGCAGTGTCGTCTCGCGCGAACTGGCGCAGGTGCTGGGCCTGCCCGCCGGGCCGTTCGTCCGTGTGATCTCGATGACGGGCGCGGAACGCGTGCCGACGGTGCATGTCGGCAGCCTGGGGGTCAGCACGATCGCGTCGCCCGCGATCGTCGCGCCCGCGCTGGAGGCGCATGATCTGGGCGCTGTCGGGCTGGTCGGCATCGATGCGCTGCAGGGGCATAGCGTCGTGATCGATTTCGATCGCGACCGGATGACGCTGCGCCCGTCACGCCGCCGCCGCGCGCCGCCGCCCTCGCGCGAGGAGATCGTGGTCACGGCCAAGTCGCTGTTTGGGCAGCTGATCGTGACCGACGCGCGCTGGCGCAACAAGCCGATCGCCGTCGTCATCGACACCGGTGCGCCGATGAGCATCGGCAACACCGCGCTCCTCGCCTTGATCAAGAACGCGCGGGCGGAAGGGGCGGTCAGCCTGATCTCGGCCACGGGCGGAACGCTCAACGCTGATGCGATCACGGTCGACAGCCTTCAGGTCGGGGGCATCGGTTTCTCGGGCGTGCGCATGGCGATCGCCGATGCCGCCCCGTTCGAACGCTTCAACCTGAGCAATCGCCCCGCGATGCTGCTCGGCATGGACGTGCTGCGCCTGTTCCGCCGCGTCCAGATCGACTTCGCCAATCGCAACATCCGTTTCACCCTGCCGCGCGGTGCGGTGCCCGACGACGCCGCCATCGGGACACTCTGACGGGGCTGGCCGACCGCGCGGGCACGCGCTCTACTGGCGCAAAGCAGGGAGATATGAAGATGCGGCGGGCTTTGTCGGCGATACTCCTCACCCTCATCCCGAGCCTCGCCGCCGCGCAGCACCGCCCCGATCAGCGCGCGTTCTTCCCGTTGTTCAAGGAACTGGTCGAAACCGACACCACCCTGTCGGCGGGCAGTTGCACCAAGGCGGCCGGACAGGTGGCGGTGCGGTTGAAGGCCGCCGGGTTCCGCGACGCCGACATCACGCTCTTCTCGGTGCCCGAACACCCCAGGGAGGGCGGCATGGTCGCGGTGCTGGTGGGCAGCGACCCGCGTGCCAAGCCGATGCTGTTGCTCGGTCATCTCGACGTGGTGGAGGCCAGGCGCGCGGACTGGACGCGCGATCCCTTCAAGCTCGTGGAGGAGGGCGGCTATCTCTACGCCCGCGGCACCTCCGACATGAAGGCGATGGTCGCGATCTGGGCCGACACGATGATCCGCCTGCGCTCCGGCCCCGCGCCCAAGCGCACGATCAAGATGGCGCTGACCTGCGGCGAGGAATCGGGCGCGCGGATGAACGGCGCGGAGTGGCTGACCAAGAACCGCTCCGAGCTGATCGCCGCCGGCTTCGCGCTCAACGAAGGTGGCGGCGGCGGCAAGGACGCGAGCGGCCGTATCGTCGCGCAGAACATGCAGGTCGGCGAGAAGGCGAACCGCAATTTCGAGCTCACCGTGACCAACCCCGGCGGGCACAGCTCGGTGCCGCGATCCGACAACGCCATCTACCAGCTCGCCGCCGCGCTGACCCGCGTCGGCGCCTACACCTTCCCGATCCGCTTCAACGCCACCACCCGCGCCTATTTCGCGCGATCGGGCGCGGCACGGCCCGGCCCTGCCGGCGAGGCGATGGCACGGCT
>DASVUT010000106.1:0-7842 GCA_036386955.1 Sphingomonas sp.
GCCCAGGTCGACCCAGGCGGCGGTGACGGTGAGCGAGCGGTGAGCCGACCAGGCGGCGAAGGCGTCGACCGCGTCATCCTCCTCCGCGAACCCCAAATTGTCGGGCCGGCTGCGATATTCGGCCCCGACCAGCAATTTGCGGCTGAGCAGCATGCCCGCAGATCCTTCGAACTGCGCGGTGCGCTTCGTTCCCTGATCACCGCCAAAGCCGAGCAAGCCGAACTGATTGGCCTTGGTGTAGCGCAAGGTGCCGCCCAGCACGACGCCCTGCGCCAGGAACAGCTTGGTCGCGCTGGCGTAGAAATCGGTGCCGCGACGTTCCTTGCCGCCGACCGCGGCGATCACCGCGCCTTGCGCGGCGATCTTGTGCTGCACGCCGATCGCGACCTGTGGCCACCAGCGATCCTGGTCCCACACCGCGTCTCCCGTCAGCCGCAGCTTCGCGCCGATGATATCCTGCGACAGGATGAAGTTGCGCCCGAGCCCCAGCGCCGCTCCCACGGCACGGGTATCGAAATCCTGATGCGCATAGGACAGCTCGACCCGGTTCCAGAGCCCGGCCGCGAGCCCGTAGGATTTGAGCGTGAAGTCGGGCAGCACGACGATCGTCGCATGCGCGCTGCCGCCGACGCCGCGTTCGGTCTCGTGCCCGGCGATCAGCGCCCAGGTGGCAAGACCGCCGCCGGCGCTTCCCTCCACCGAGGAGACGCCGTCGGTCAGCACCAGCCGCCCGCCCGATCGACCGTCCTGCGCCAGCGCCGGGCCTGCGGCGGCAATGGCGAGAGCAAAGGTGAAGGGCAAGACGGCGCGCATCGTGCCACTGCCCTTGCACGCAACATGGTTGGGAAAGCGTGAAGATGGGCTTCAACGCTCGGTAACGATGGCGTCGCTATACGCTGCGCCCATGATCCGCATGCTCAGCCCCATCCTCCTGCTGCTGCCGGTGGCCGCACAGGCGGCGCCCGTCGCGATCGACGTGCGCGGGGCCGACGGCAAGCCGCTGGCCGGGGCGGTCGTGACGGTGGAGGTCGCCGGGGCCGTCACCCGGCCGCCGGCGCGCGCGTTCCAGGTCGAACAGCGCGACGTCCAGTTCCAGCCGCGCGTGATCATCGTCCCCGTGGGCGCGACTGTGGGCTTTCCAAACCGGGATCGCGTGCGCCACCATGTCTATTCCTTTTCCAAGCCCAAGACATTCGATCTGAAGCTGTACGGCCGCGACGACACGCGCAGCGTCACCTTCGACAAGCCGGGTATCGTGGCGCTGGGGTGCAACATCCATGATGCGATGTCCGGCTTCGTGTTCGTGACGGCGACGCCTTATGCGGCGCAGACCGACGAGGCGGGCCGCGTCACGTTCGACGTGCCCGCCGGGCGCGCGACGATCCGGGTGTGGCACCCGACGATCCGCGCCAAGGACAATATGCTGACCAACGCGGCGACCGTAGCCCCAACCGGGCTGGTCAGCCACCTGACGATCACGCGCTGACGGTGGCGCAACCCGCCCTGCCCCGTTTCCGGTTCCGCAGCCTGGGCAGTCGCCTGACCGTCCTGTACGCGGGGCTGTTCACGGCTGCGCTGATGGTGGTCGCGGTCGTCGCGCAGGTCATCATCGATCGCAACGCGCGCGCATCCGTGATGGCCGAACTGGTGTCGAGCGGCACGGTGTACGACCGGCTGTGGACGCTGCGCCAACGATCGCTGGCCGGCGCGGCCGATGTGCTGGCGCGCGACTTCGGATTCCGCAGCGCGGTCGCCAGCGGTGACGAAGCGACGATCGCATCGGCGCTGGTCAGCCTGCGCGCGCGCGCCGGTGTCGCCCACGCGATGGTGATCGAGGGCGATGGCCAGGTCGTCGGGGCGGATGGGCCGCTCGCCGTCGCCGTTGCCGCCGTTCCCTCGACCGACCAGCGCGATGCGGTGATCGTCGTCGGAACCGATGTATATCGGCTGGTGCTGGCCCCGATCATGGCACCGGTGGAGATCGGGCGGGTGGCGTTCGCGATCCGGCTCGACGCGGGCGAGTTGCGCGGGTTGCAGCGGCTGTCATCGATCCCGTTAGAAGCCAGCATCCTGCGCCAGACGCCCGCCGGGCGCTGGACGGGCGGCGAGCCGGCGGTGCCGGGCAGCGTCGCGCTCGACCGGCTGGTTGGCCAATCGACCGGCGCGCATCCGCCCACGACCTTGTCGCTGCCGGGCGGAAAAGCTTTCGCGATCGCCAGGCCGCTGCGCGGGCCCGACGGCCGCGTCGTCGCGGCGCTGCTGCTGCGCTATCCGTTCGCGCAGGCGTTCGCGCCCTATCGTCCGCTCCAGATCGGCATCGGGCTGGCCGGGCTGATCGGGCTGATCCTGGTGGTGCTGGGCAGCGGGCGGCTGGCGCGCGGGATCGCGCGTCCGCTCGCCGCACTCGACGCCGCGACACAGGCGCTGGAGGACGGCGCGCGGTCCGAAGTAACGATCGAGAGCGACGATGAGATCGGTCGGCTCGCC
Organism: Sphingomonas sp.; assembly: GCA_036386955.1. Lineage (GTDB taxonomy): Bacteria > Pseudomonadota > Alphaproteobacteria > Sphingomonadales > Sphingomonadaceae > Sphingomonas. Next base: position 2,488 of record DASVUT010000106.1, read on the forward strand.
AGCAGCTTCAACCGGATGTCCGCCGGGATCATCGAGCGCGAAGTGCGGATCACGCACATGGCGTTCCACGATTCGCTGACCGGGCTGCCCAACCGTGCATCCATGCGTCAGGCGCTGGAACAGGCGATCGCGCGGGCCGAGCGCGCGGGGGGATCGGTCGCGATCCTGTGCTTCGATCTCGATGCGTTCAAGACGGTGAACGATACGCTGGGGCACCCGGTCGGCGACGCTTTGCTCCAGCTGATCGGCGATCTGCTCGTCGAGCTGGCACCCGAAGCGTTCGTCGCGCGGCTGGGCGGCGATGAGTATGCGATCGTCCTGGCCGACGGGTTCGACGCCGACCGGCCCCGCGCGCTGGCGCAGGCCATTATCGACCGGCTGATGCATCCGGTGATGGCCGCGGGGCACCAGATCGTGACGGGTGCGAGCGTCGGTATCGCGATCGGGCCCGATGACGGGTCGGACGCCGAAACCCTGCTCAAGAACGCCGATCTGGCGCTGTACCGCGCCAAGGCGGATGGGCGCAGCGCCTTTTGCTTCTTCGAAACCGCGCTGGACGAGGCCGCACGCCGCCGCCACCAGCTCGAACTCGACCTGCGCACTGCGATCCGGACCGGGCAGTTCGAGCTGTATTTCCAACCCATCGTCGACCTCAGCACCGATCGTGTCGGCTGTTTCGAGGCGTTGCTGCGCTGGCATCACCCCACGCGTGGCATGGTCCCTCCGGTCGAGTTCATCCCCGTGGCGGAGGAGACCGGGCTGATCGTGGCGCTTGGCGAATGGGTGATCCACGAGGCGTGCCGCGCCGCGACCTTGTGGCCCGACGCGGTCAGGATCGCGGTGAATGTTTCCCCACTCCAGTTCCGCAGCGCCAGTTTCGAAGCGGTGGTGATGCAGGCGCTGTCGCGCAGCGGGCTGAACCCGGCGCGGCTGGAGGTGGAGATCACCGAATCCATCTTCCTCGACGGCGAGGACCAGGTCGTGAACGTGCTCCACCGGCTGCGCGCGCTGGGCATCCGCGTCGCGCTCGACGATTTCGGGACGGGCTACTCGTCGCTCAGCTATCTGCGGCGATTCCCGTTCGACAAGATCAAGATCGACCGCGCCTTCGTGACACAGATCGCCGAGGACGACAGCGCCGCCGCGATCGTGCGCGCGATCGTGGCACTCGCCACCGCGCTGCACATGGAGACCACGGCGGAAGGGGTGGAGGACGCAGCGCAGCTATCGTCGCTACGCGGGCAAGGGTGTAGCAGCATCCAAGGATATTGGTTCAGCCGCCCGCTCGATGCCGCGGGCGCGGCGGCCTATCTGCAGGACGAGGGCCTGCACGCGCACGACGCGATCGTATCGGCGTGAGGGCGGGGGCGTGACCAGCGCTTGCGTCCGGCGGCGGCTTTGTCGCAAGGGTGGGCGTAAGGAGAGGCCATGTCGTCGACGATCGAGGAACTGGAGCGCCGCCGCGCCGCCGCGCGTACGGGTGGAGGTGAGGCGCGGATCGCGGCGCAGCATGCCAAGGGCAAGCTGACCGCGCGCGAGCGGCTGGACGTGCTGCTCGACGAGGGGAGCTTCGAGGAGCTCGACATGTTCGTCGAGCATAATTGCACCGATTTCGGCATGCAGGACCAGCGTATTCCCGGCGACGGGGTGGTTACCGGCTCGGGCACGATCAACGGGCGGCTGGTGTTCGTGTTCAGCCAGGACTTCACGGTCTTTGGCGGCTCCTTGTCCGAACGCCACGCACAGAAGATCTGCAAGGTCATGGACATGGCATTGAAGGTCGGTGCGCCGGTCGTCGGGCTGAACGACTCTGGCGGCGCGCGCATTCAGGAAGGCGTGGCGTCCCTGGGCGGCTATGCCGAGGTGTTCCAGCGCAACGTGCTGGCATCGGGTGTGGTGCCGCAGCTCTCGCTGATCATGGGCCCATGCGCGGGCGGCGCGGTGTACAGCCCGGCGATGACGGACTTCATCTTCATGGTGAAGGATTCGTCCTACATGTTCGTGACCGGCCCCGATGTGGTGAAGACGGTGACCAACGAGGTCGTGACGCAGGAGGCGCTGGGGGGTGCGGTGACGCACACGACGCGGACCAGCGTCGCCGACAATGCGTTCGAGAACGATATCGAGGCGCTACTGGCGGCGCGCGACTTCATCGATTTCCTGCCGCTGTCCAACCGGGAGGGCGTGCCCGAGCGGCCGACCGCCGACGCGTGGGACCGGGTGGAGAACAGCCTCGACGCGCTGATCCCCGCCAGCGCCAATCAGCCCTATGACATGCACGAGCTGATCCGAAAGGTTGTCGACGAAGGCGATTTCTTCGAAACACAGCCCGCGCACGCGGCCAATATCATCACCGGCTTCGGACGGATCGAGGGGCGCAGCGTCGGCTTCGTCGCCAACCAGCCGATGGTGCTGGCGGGCGTGCTGGACATCAATTCGTCCAAGAAAGCGGCACGGTTCGTGCGCTTCTGCGACGCGTTCGACATTCCGATCGTGACCTTCGTCGACGTGCCGGGCTTCCTGCCGGGAACGGCGCAGGAGCATAATGGCATCATCAAACATGGTGCCAAGCTGCTGTTCGCCTATGCCGAGGCGACGGTGCCCAAGATCACCGTCATCACACGCAAGGCCTATGGCGGCGCGTATGACGTGATGGCGTCGAAGCATCTGCGCGGTGACCTCAATTATGCATGGCCGACCGCCGAGATCGCGGTGATGGGGGCCAAGGGCGCGGTCGAGATCATCTTTCGCGGCAAAACTCCGCAAGAGATCGCCGAGCGGACGGCGGAATATGAGGCGCGCTTCGCCAATCCGTTCGTGGCGGCGAGCAAGGGCTTCATCGACGAGGTGATCCAGCCGCATTCGACCCGGCGTCGGATCGCGCTAGGACTACGCAAACTGCGGGGCAAGGTGCTGGAGAACCCGTGGAAGAAGCATGATAACATTCCATTGTAGGCAGGTTTCGGAGGCATTCGATGGATAGTCAGGGGAAGAAGAAGTTCAGTCTCGGCATGGCCTTGGGTGTTGCGGTCGGCATGATCGTGTATCGCGTTCTTATCGGCGGATGATCCTCAGACGGTGGAACCGGACCGGCCTTGAAGCCTCGCTCACTTGCGACGGCGCTGCTGCACATTATAAGGTCATGTGAAGGAGCGGCGTCGATGCAGACCGAACGCGTGACTATTCTCATGACCCCGGCCAAGAAGGCCGCTTTGGCGGCACGAGCGGCCGCTCAGCATATGTCAATCGGGCAATATGTCCGGCGCAAGGTCGAGGATGAGGACAGCCTGACATCGGCTGAAGAAGCTGAATTGGCGATGCTGGTTCAGCAGGTTAACGAAGCCGCTCCAAAGATGAACGCGTCGATCGACGCGATGATCGAGTCGGTTCGGCAGACGCGGGCATCGATCCACAAGACCTTGGCTCGTTTGGACCGGCCTCGGTGAGCACGATGAGCGACGCCCTCACCGGGCTCAAGAACGTCGTGCTGATGCAAGAACGGCTAGACGTGATGCGGCGGGAGATGTCCGAGCTGTCGAGCGATGTCGGCAAGATCAACGATCGCGTGGTCGACATCGACAGGCGCGTTGCGCGCATCGAAGGGATGATCGAGATGTCGCGCGGCGGAGGCACTCCGCCCCGGATAGGGCCATGACCCTCGGACGCCTAAACCACATCGGAGTCGCGACCCCCTCGATCGAGCAGTCGGTCGAGACCTACCGCACCCTCTTGGGCGCGACCGCGATCGGGGAGCCGTTCGACCTGCCCGCGCAGGGTGTGCGGGTGTGTTTCATCGATGCGCCGAACACGCAGATCGAGTTGATCGAACCGTATGACGACGCGTCTCCCATCGCAGGCTTCCTGAAGAAGAACCCGGCGGGGGGGCAGCATCATCTGTGCTTCGAAGTGCCCGACATCCACGCCGCCGTTGCCGATCTGAAGGCCACGGGCGCGACCGTCCTGGGGGCTCCGCGGATCGGCGCACATGGCACGCCGATTGTCTTCATCCACCCGCGCGACATGGGCGGCGTGCTGGTGGAGCTGATGGAGACGCCCGTGGCGGGCGCGCACGCGGGGTGATAGGATCGCGGCCATGAACAAGCCGATCCACCCGCCCGTCGCCGATCATGATGTCGGCCCTCTCGACGAAAGCGGCCAGCAGAACTGGTCGGCGGAGGAAGAGGCGGCGATCACGCGACTTCATCGGGATCCTGAGTATCTGGCCGGGATCAACGAGGCCGAAACCGATATCGCGGCGGGTCGTGTAAGGTCTCATTCCGAGCATCTGATTTGGATGGCTCAACAGAAGCGGCGCTGGCGCGCAGAACGCGGTCTGTGAGGGTTGAGTGGTCGAGCAGAGCCGAGGACGACTTGCTCGCCATCTGGACGTTCCCGTCCCAACGCAGCACCAACCTAGCCGACACGATCGAGGCGCGGATCAACGACGCAGCCGAATTGCTCGGCAAGTTCCCGCACCTGGGCCGCGTGGGTCAGACGCCCGAAAGCCGCGAGTGGTCGCTGCCCGATATCCAGTATGTTCTCGAATACCGTTGACGACACGCGCGTCTTGATCCGACGCGTTCGCAGCACACGCCAGAACCGGGGTACGCCATGACCGATCACATCCTCATCGACCGGCGCGGCGACGTGCTCGTCATCACGCTCAACCGCCCGGACCGGCTGAACGCCGCGCCGCCGGCGATGTTCGATGCGATACGTGCCGCGACCGGCGACCTGAACGGGGCGCGGGCGGTGTTGATCACCGGAGCGGGGCGTGCGTTCTGTTCGGGGGCGGATGTCGGCGGGGGGGCGCTGGCGTCGGATGATCCAGCCGGGACGACGTTCGAGGCGCTGACCGAGCATTATAACCCCGCGATGCTCGCACTCGCGACCCTGCCCGTGCCCGTGGTCAGCAGCGTGCGCGGCGCGGCGGCGGGGATCGGATGCTCGCTCGCGCTGGCGGCCGATTTCTGCGTCGCGAGCGACACGGCGTATTTCCTCCAGGCGTTCGTCAATATCGGGCTGATCCCCGATGGCGGCGCGTCGTGGATGCTGCCGCGGCTGATCGGGCGGGCGCGTGCGCTGGAGATGATGATGCTGGGCGAGCGGGTTCCCGCCGCCAAGGCGCTCGACTGGGGCATGATCCACGCCGTCGTTCCCGACGATCAGCTCGACGCGCACGCCTTCGCGCTCGCGCAGCGGCTGGCGGCGGGGCCGACAGTGGCGCTGGGGCTGATGAAGCAGGGGCTCGCCCGCGCGCTGGACGGCGATTACGCCAGTGCCATGGCGGTCGAGGCGCAGCACCAGCGCGCCGCGCGCGGCTCGGCCGATAGCCATGAAGGCGGCATGGCGTTC
>DASVUT010000107.1:0-3466 GCA_036386955.1 Sphingomonas sp.
CGGGCCTCGTCGCGCGCATATTGTTGACGCACGATGTCGTCGGCGAAGCGGGCCTCGAACGGCACTTGCGGGATGACGCGGTTCCATACCGCGCCGACGGCATCGCGCACCTGAGCCGGGTTGCCGTTGAAACGCACGACAATGTCGCCAAAGCCGTTGCGCTGCATGATGTACATGATCGGCTGCAAGGGATCACGGATGGAGCGGAAGCGGGCGTCCTCGATCACGCCGACGATGGTGAGGGGCACCATGCCGAATTCGGGCAGTGTCATCTGCGCCCGCGCTTCCTTGCCGATCGCGTCCTGCGGGGTGGCGAAGCCCAGACGGCGGCTGGCCTCGCGGGTGATCACGATGTTCTGTCCACGCTGTGCAAAGGCGCGCTCCGCGTTCCGATCCAACGGGAAGGGCGTCGTCGCGTCGTCGCGCCCGATCGCGTCGGAAAAGCCGCGCCCGGCGACCATCTTCATCCCCATCGCGCGAAAGAAGTCGGTCTCCACCGCATATTGGCCAAGATCGATACCCGCGGTGCTGCCGGGCAGATAGACGCTGGTCACCGAATTGCCGCCCGGGTTGATCGCGATCTGCGTCCGCGCGGCCGCGACGACGCCGGGCACGCGCCGGATCTGCTCCACCACTTGCCCGTCGCGCTGGTCGACGCCGCGGTATCCCAGATTCCCGACCTGCAGCAGCCCGTCGCGCTGATAGCCCGCATCGGACGTGCGCGCGTACAGCGTTTGCGAATAGATGACCGCGGTGCAGACGATGAGGCCGATCGACACCGCGAACTGCCCGACGACCAGCGCGTTGCGCAGCCATCCCGCCCCTTGCGCGTCCGATGCGGACTTGTTCGCCTTTAGGATCTTCGCCGGTTCGAACCGCGCGAGGTAGAAGGCGGGGTAGAGCCCGGCGGCCACGCCGACCACGATCACGAGCAGGATTACGGGCAGCAACACGCCTCCGTCGCCGAGATAGCGAAGCTGCATGCCGGCATCCAGGAAGCCGTTGAACGCCGGCAGCAACAGCTCGACCGCCGCGAGCGCGATGACCATCGCGATGCTCGTCACGAGCAGCGATTCGCCAAGGAACTGCGTAATGAGCTGACGCTGCGACGCGCCGAGCACCTTGCGCAAGGCAACTTCGCGCGCCCGCTGGGAGGCGCGTGCCGTGGCCAGATTGGTGAAGTTGATGCACGCCATGCCTAGGATCAACAGCGCGATCACGGCGAAGGTGATGACCGTCAGCCGGTCGTTGCCGGGCTCGGCCGACGCGTCCTGCGCCTCGCCAAGGTGCAGCTCGGGAAGCGACGCCAGCCGATAATCCTGCACCTCGCCGGGGTTGGTGCGCTGACCGTCGCCGACATTGTCGGGAATGTTGCGCTTTTCCCATGCGGGCATGTTGCCGTTGATCAGCGCGGCATCCGTGGGCGCGCGCAGGCGCACGAAGTTCCAGCCCTGCTGGCTCGTCCAACTGGTAATCGCCTGTTCCCGGTCGGCGAACTGCACACCCAGATCGAAGCGGGCGACGGCGTTGGCGCGAAAGCTGGAGTTCTTCGGCCAATCCTTGAACACGCCGGTGACGCGGTAATCGACGTTGCCGGTGTTGTCGACGATGGTGATGGTCTTTCCCATCGGGTTCGCGTTACCAAAACGCTTCTTCGCCTCGGTCTCGCTGAGCGCGATCGCGTGCGTGTCGGGCAGCGCGGTCGCCGCGCTGCCGCGAACGAAGGGCACCGGCATGATCTCGAACAGATTGTCGTCGGCCATGCGCAGATCCTCGATCTCGCCCGCCTGCCCATCCTGGATTACGATCGGCGAGAAACTGCGCACCCACACCAGCTTCTCGACCTGCTGCGGATAATCCTTCTTCAGCGCCCGCCCGGCGGCGATCGCGCTAACCTGCAGCTTCATTTCCTCGCCGCCCGTGTCGGTCGCGCGGTAATAGGTCTGGAGCTGGAAGGCGCGGTCGCCGTCCCTCATCCAACGATCGAAGCTCGTCTCGTAACGGACATAGAGCAGGATCAGCAGGCATGCCGCAAGGCCCAGCGCGAGCCCCGCGATGTTGATGAAGGCGTACGCCTTATTCTTGGTCAGCGCGCGAAAGCCGACGGTCACGTAATTACGCCACATGGGCAGGATCCTATTCGTAGCGAAGGGCGTGGATGGGGCTCATCCGGGCGACGCGGACCGCGTGACCGGCGACGGTGACGATGGCGATCGTGAAGGCGATCAGGCCCGCGAGCGCGAAGGGGGTCGGCGTGAGCGCGATGCGGGTGTCGAAGGTGTTGAGCCAGTCACGCATCGCCCACCAGGCGGCCGGCCAGGCGATCACATTGGCGAGCACCACAGGCTTCGAGAACTGCCACACGAGCAATCGCACGATGTCGCGTACCCGCGCGCCGAACACCTTGCGAATGCCGATCTCCCTAGTGCGCCGTTCGGTGGTGAAGGCGGCAAGGCTGTAGAGGCCAAGACACGCGATCACGATCGCAAGCATCGAAAAGCCGGCGAACAGCAGGGTACGCGCGCGGTCCGCCGCGTAGAGCTCGCGCACGATGTCGTCGGCGAAGCGTGCCTCGAACGGGATTTCCGGCTCAAAGCGCCGCCAGATCGCGTCGAGCCCCGCCATCACGTCGCGCGGGCGCGATGCGGCGTAGCGGACCAGCACGGTGCTCGTGCGCTCGGGCGCATAGGTATAGACCAGCGGCTCGATCGTGTCGCGCGCGGTGCGGAAACGCATATCCTCGACAACGCCGACGACGCGCGCGGGCACCATGTCCAGCCCCTCGAAGGCGATCTCCACCGGCTGGCCGATCGCCGCGTCGGGGCGGCGGAATCCGAAGGTCGTGGCGGCGCTGCGGTTGATCACGACGTTGACGCCGCGCGCCTTGAGCGCCTGGAGCCCCTCGGGGGTGAGCCCTTCGACGCGATCGGCGGCAAAGCGGTCGCCGAGCAGCCGGCCGGCGAGCAGGTCGATGTCCATCGTCTGCAGGAATTCGGCGTCGACGCCGTACAGCCCCATCGACTCGCCTTCGCCGCCATCGGCGCGGCGCATCAGCCGCAGCGGCTTCTCGGTCGCGCCGAGCCCGAAGCCCGTACGGCCGACGCCGGTCACCCCCGGCACGGCCAGCATCGCGCGCCGCGCCGCGTCATACTCCGCGCCCTGCGTATAGCGCCAGGCGTTGGCGATCTGGATCAGGCCGTCGCGGCGATAACCGGGGTCGACACGCTCGACGAAGCGCGTCTGCGACCAGATCACCGCCGTGCTCGCGATCAGGCCGATCGCGATCGCGAATTGCGCGACCACCAGCACCGCGCGCAGCCGCCCGCCGCCGGGTGCGCGGGGTGTGGACTGGTTGGCGCGCAGCACGCGTGCGGGTTGGAAGCGGCTGAGATGGAAGGCCGGGTAGAAGCCGCCGGCGATCGCGGTAACGCCAAGCAGCGCCAGCGCGGGCATCAGCATGCCGCGC
>DASVUT010000108.1:0-1694 GCA_036386955.1 Sphingomonas sp.
ATGCTGGACAGCGTTTCGCGGGCGGGGCTTTCGCTCGATCTGGCACCTTCGACGGTGCTGACGACGCCGCACGATTTCGAGAGCCTGTTTCCGTCGACGGGTGGAGCCCTTTATGGACCGGCCTCGCACGGGTGGGCGGCCGCCTTCCGCCGGCAAGCCAGCCGGACAGCGATCCCTGGGCTCTACTGCGCGGGCGGGAGCACGCACCCCGGCGCGGGCGTCCCGATGGCGGCGCTTTCCGGCCGACTAGCCGCCGCATGCCTGCTCAAGGACCGCGCTTCGACGTCGTGGTTCAGCCGAACGGCTATGCCTGGTGGTATATCGACGCGACCAGCCACGACGGCGCCCATGGGCTGACGATCATCGCCTTTGTCGGCAGCGTCTTTTCACCCTATTACAAGCTCAGCGGCCGTCAGCGCCCGGATAACCACTGCGCGATCAACGTCTCGCTCAGCGGCCCGCGCGCCAAGGCCTGGGCGATGACCGAACGTGGGTCGCGCCGCGTCGATCGCGGCACCGACCATTTCGCCGTTGGGCCCAGCAGCCTGCGCTGGGACGGTGATTCGCTGGTCATCGCCATCGACGAGATCTCCGCGCCAATGCCCTACCGCGTGCGCGGCACGGTGCGGGTCAGCCCGGAGATGATCGGCACCACCGCGTTCATGCTCGACCCCGCCGGTCGCCACCGCTGGCACCCGGTCGCGCCGCGCGCGCGCGTCGAGGTGGAGATGTCGCATCCGGGCGTGCGCTGGTCGGGAGACGGGTACTTCGATTCGAACTTCGGCGACGAGCCGCTCGAGGAGGGCTTCAACGACTGGCACTGGTCGCGCGCACACCTGAAGGACGATGTCGCGGTTCTTTATGAAGGCCGTCGCCGCAACGGTGACCCGTTCGACCTGGCGCTGAAATTCGATCGGCAGGGGCGCTGGCACGATGTCGTCCAGCCGGCCCCCGCCGCGCTGCCGCGCACCGGATGGCTGGTCAAGCGCGCGACGCGGGCCGATGCCGGACACGATCCGCGCGTCATCAAGACCTGGATCGACGCGCCCTTCTACGCCCGGACCGCGCTGGACACCCGGCTATTTGGCGAAGATGTCCGGGCGGTTCACGAAAGCCTGTCGCTCGGCCGTTTCCGCTCACCGGTCATCCAGTCGATGCTCCCCTATCGCATGCCCCGGGCGTTCTGGTGATTCGGTCAGCGCCTTGGCCTTGTCGCGCGCGATCTCGCGGGTGATCGACACGAGTTGCCAGATGCCGAAGGCGAGCGCGGGGACGCCCGCGATCGCGAGGTCCATCAGGCCGAAATGCATGTCGCTCATCGATGATCTCCCATGAATTGCCGGATCAGTTCGGCGACGACGCCGGGCTGTTCCTCATGCGCCAGATGGCCAAGCCCTGCGAGAGGTGTCACCGCCGCCCCCTCGACCATCGCCGCCGCGTCGCGAGCGTTGTCGGGGGCAATGGCCGCGTCGCGGTCACCATGGATCAGCAGCAAGGGTATGCGCAGCCGGGGCAGATCGCGCTTCAGCGTCTCCAGGTCCCAATCCGCCATCATCGTGATCGCCCCGCTGCAATGGCCAGGCGTCGCGAACAGGCGTTCGTAACAGGCGACGCCTGCTGCATCGATGCGAGACCCGGTGCTGCGGACCAGGAACCGGCTTGCCTCACCCGAATTGCGCGCCAGCCCGGCAAAG
>DASVUT010000109.1:0-8385 GCA_036386955.1 Sphingomonas sp.
GCGTCGAATTCGAAGCTGGCGGCAAGCGCGGTGACGGGCGGCTTTTCGGCGGAGATCGCGAAATGGTTGGACCAGAAATGGACCAGCCGCTCGACAAAGGGCGTATCGCTGACAACGGCCACATCGGCGCGCGCCTGAACGCCCCCCGCATAGAGTTGCTGCAACGCATGCCGCGCCTCGCGCCGGGGATCGTCCGCGGGCTGCGCACCCGCCGTCATCGTCGGTTCCGCCGGCATCTGGGGCTCGGAAGGCAGCATGCTTCGGGCGGCACGGTCCAGTTGCGCGGCGTCGTAATAGGCGGTGACGGCAGAGGTCGCCGCGGCGCGATCGGGAAGCGACGTCATCCGCGCGGGCCGAGGGTCGTACCGGCCGAACTGGTCGAGTAGCCAGCGGCGCGGATCGGCGGGCGCGGCACCGGGCCGGGCACCCAATCCGAAGCGGTTGAGAGCGATCGTGACGTCGGTCATCGGCATCCTCCTGCCAGCCTAGCTGCACCCTGTTTGTCGCAGAAGTTTGTCGAAGATGATCCCGAGGGGGGACAGCAGGGGAACGGCGGCGGCGGCGGCTGGTTAGGAACGGACCCTGCCCCATCGAAAGCGCCTTGATGACCCCTGCCGACGCGATTGCCACACCCCCTGCCCCTTCCCCGCTCGGATCGGGAGAAACGGCGGCGGCGCTCGCGGAGGCTCTGAAGGACGGCGATCTGTTCTTTGCCGCCGCGGACGAGCCGCGCGCGGCGGCCATCGCACGCGCACTCGCGGCGGCGGTACCGGGGGCGACGATATTGTTCTGCCCGGGCACCGATGCGCTGCCCGGCGACTCGGCACCGGCATCGCCGGCCAATGTCGGGCAGCGCGTGGCTGCGCTGCGGCGATTGCGGCTGACGCTGGGTGAGCAGGGACGTGGCCCGGTCGCGCTGGTGACCACGGGCGAGGCGCTGGCGTATCGATATCCGGCACCCGCCGCCTTCGAATCGCCGCCGCCGGTGGTGCGCGCGGGGGACGCGTGCGACCTGCCGGCGCTGTTCGCCAATCTGTGCGCCATGGGCTATGTCGAGGACGAGCGGGTCGACGAGCCGGGCGAGATCGCGCTGCGCGGACAGGTGCTCGATATCTTTCCGGCCGACGCGGATCGACCGCTGAGGATCGAGGTTACCGACGGGATCATTGCCGCGCTCAAGCTGTTCGATCCGGTCAATCAGTTGACCGTCGACGAGGAGGCCGGCGTGCGCGAACTCGGACGCGTCGCCGAGCCTGCGGTGGGTGACGGAGGCTGTTTGCTGCTCGATCATCTTCCGGAGGCACGCGTCGTCGTCGAGCCCGCCGCCGACGATCGGCGTGCGCGGCTGCTGGCGCTGGCGGCCGACGCGGGCAAGCGACGACCCGCAAGGGCCGCGCGCGATCTGGTGATGGACGGCGATTGGGCCAAGGCGCGGGGGAAGTGGGACGTGTCGACGATCGCGTCGGCGGGTGAGGCACCCCCGCGCTTCGTCGAGGGCAAGGCACCGTTGCGCGCCTTTGCCCGGTTCGCGCGCGCGGCGATCGAAGCGGGCGAGACGATCGTGCTGCTGGGGTCTGCGCGTGACCTGCGGTTCCTGCGCCGACGCGCGGCGACGGCGTTGAAGATGGAGGTGGTGGACGTCGATGGCTGGGCGAATGTGGGCGATATCGCGGCGGGACAGGTCGCGGCGTTGGCGATGCCGGCGGAACGAGGTTTTCGCCGCGACGGCATCGTGGCGGTTGCCGCCGCCGACCTGCTGGGCAGTCGCGCCGAGCGGGACGATGTGGTGACGGCCGGCAGCGATGTGGGAGCTTTCGATACGGGCGAAATCCGGGTCGGCGATGTCGTGGTGCATGAGGATCATGGCATCGGCGTCGTCGGAGGGCTGGAGCCGATCTCCGACGCGGAGGGCGATGCGATACGGATCACCTATGCCGAGGACGCGGTGCGGCTCGTTCCGGTGGCACAGGCCGATCGGTTGTGGCGGTACGGCGCGGACGCCGATGCGGTGACGCTCGACCGACTGGACGGGGCAAGCTGGGCGAAGCGGCGTGGTGCCATCGATGCGGCGATCGGCGAAACTGCGCGCGCGCTGACGGCGCTGGCGGCAGAGCGCGCGCAGCGGACGGCACCCGTGCTGGCGCCCGAGGCAGCCGCCTATGAACGGTTCGCCAGCGGATTTCCGTGGACCGAAACCGCCGATCAGGCTCGCGCGATCGAGGCGGTGCGTGACGACATGGCCTCGGGCAAGCCGATGGACCGGCTGGTCGTCGGCGATGTCGGCTATGGCAAAACCGAAGTGGCGATGCGCGCGACAGCGCTGGCGGCGCTGTCGGGGTATCAGGTCGCCATTGCCGCGCCCACGACCGTGCTCGCGCGACAGCATCTGCTGAGTTTTGCCGAGCGGTTCGAGGGGACCGGGATCGAGGTTGCGGGGCTGTCGCGGCTGTCGAGCGCGGCGGAGAAGAAGCGGGTCAAGGCCGGGCTGGCGAACGGATCGATCGGGGTGGTGATCGGCACCGGCGCGGTCGCCGCGAGTGGCGTGGCCTATGCGCGGCTGGGGCTGGTCGTGGTCGACGAGGAGCAGCGGTTCGGGGCGGCCGACAAGGCGCGGCTCGCGTTGTTAAGCGCGGGGCATGTGCTGACGCTGAGCGCGACGCCGATCCCGCGCACGCTGCAATCGGCGCTGGTTGGGTTGCAACAACTGTCCATCATCGCGACGCCGCCGGCCCGTCGCCAGCCGATCCGCACCGCCGTCGGCGCGTTCGACGATGCCGGCGTGCGTACCGCGCTGCTGCGCGAGAAAAGCCGAGGGGGGCAGAGTTTCGTGGTGGTGCCGCGGATCGAGGAGATGGGACCGCTGAATGAGCGGCTGGCCAAGCTGGTGCCGGAGCTGGATATCCTGTCAGCGCACGGGAAGATGCCGGTGGCCGAGATCGATGACGCCATGGTGCGGTTCGGGGCCGGCGACGGGGACGTGCTGTTGGCGACGAACATCATCGAGGCGGGGCTGGACGTGCCGCGCGCGAACACGATGGTCATCTGGCGCGCGGATCGGTTCGGGCTGTCGCAGCTCCACCAGCTGCGCGGTCGCGTAGGGCGCGGCAGCCGGCGTGGGCAGGTCATGCTGCTGACCGACCCCGACGCCGTGATCGCGCCGCGCACGCTGAAGCGGCTGCGGACGCTGGAGGCCTTCGACCGGTTGGGCGCGGGCTTTGCCATCGCCGCGCGCGACCTGGACATGCGCGGGGCCGGCGACCTGCTGGGCGAGGCGCAGGCGGGGCATATGAAGCTGATCGGGATCGACCTGTACCAGCATCTGCTGGAGGCGGCGTTGCGGACGGCGCGCGGCGAAACGGTGGAACGCTGGACGCCCGAGCTGAACCTGGGGATCGAGGGGCGATTGCCGGAGGCGTGGATGCCCGACGAGGCGCTGCGCGTCATTATCTATGGTCGACTGGCGCGGGCCGAGGATGCGGAGGCGGTCGACGCGCTGGAAGACGAGCTGCAGGACCGGTTCGGCGAACTGCCCGACGAGGCCGCTACGCTGCTGACGGTCGCGCGTATCCGGGCGACTGCACGCGCGGTCGGCATCGCCCGGATCGATGCGGGGCCGGGAGCTATTGCCTTGACGCCGCGACGCGACTTCAAGGGCGCGGCGGACGGATTGACGGAAAAGGAGGGGCGGCTGATCCTGGCCGAGCGGATCGAGGATGCGACCGCGCGGCTCACCCGGCTGACTGAGGTACTGGACGCGATGCGGGCGGATTGAGGCCGGCAAGGGAACAGCCGGCAATTCCCTGTGTTGAGCGTCAGTCGATGAACAACGGGCGCGCGAGTCCCCGTCGCGGCTCAACCCGATGCGGCCCCATGGGAGCGTGATGCAAGACTGGCTCCCCGACCCTTATATCCTGATCCTCACCGGGTTCGGGCTGCTGATCGCGCTGGTCGCGTGGCTGCCGCTGGCGCTCAAGAAGCTGCCCTTGTCGTTGCCGATCGTGTGCATCGCGCTGGGCGCGGCGGTGTTTTCGATCCCGCAGGTGGGGTTGCGGCCCTCCCCGCTCGACTATCCTGAGCTGACCGAGCGGTTCACCGAGTTCGTCGTGATCATCGCGCTGATGGGCGCGGGGTTGAAGCTGGACCGGGTGTTCCGCTGGCGGCGCTGGGCGGCGACGTGGCGGCTGCTGGCGATCACCATGCCGCTGAGCATCGGCGCGATCGCGCTGCTGGGCGCGTGGGCGGGGCTCGCCTGGCCGATCGCGATCCTGCTGGGCGCGAGCCTGGCACCGACCGATCCCGTGCTGGCCGCCGATGTCCAGGTCGGGCCGCCGCGCACGGGGGAAGAGGACGAGGTCCGATTCGGCCTGACGTCCGAGGCCGGGCTGAACGATGGGCTGGCGTTTCCGTTCGTTCACCTGGCGATCATGCTCGCCGCCTCTGCCGCGACGGGGGAACCGTGGTTGTGGGAGTGGCTGGGATACCGGGTATTCTGGGAAATCGGTGCCAGTGTGGTCGCGGGCTGGGCCATCGGACGCGGCGTCGGTTGGCTGACTTTTCACGTGCCCGGCGAGACCAAGCTGGCGCAGACCGGCGACGGGCTGATCGCGATCGCCGCGACGCTGGTCGCGTACGGCATTGCCGAGATGATCCACAGCTATGGCTTTCTGGCGGTGTTCGTCACGGCGCTGACATTGCGGCATGCGCACCGCAACCATGATTTCCACCGCGACATGCACGATGTGACCGAACAGATCGAGCGGCTGGCGATGATGGTGCTGTTGCTGGTATTCGGCGGCGCGCTGGTCAGCGGGTTACTGTCGGCGCTGACGTGGCGCGATGTCGGCGTGGCGCTCGCGATCCTGTTGATCGTGCGGCCGGTGGCGGGCCTGATCGGACTGTTGGGGTTCAGGGCCGAGCCGATGGAGAAGATGACCATCGCTTTCTTCGGCATCCGGGGCGTCGGGTCGATCTATTACCTGGCCTATGGGCTTAACCACATGGAGGTGAGCGATCCGGCGCGGATGTGGGGGATCATGGGGCTGGTCGTGCTGCTGTCGATCCTGCTGCACGGGCTGACGGTGACGCCGGTCATGCGCGCGCTCGACCGGAGCCAGGGGCGCGATCCCGATGCGGACGTGCCCGTCGCAGAGGCCGTGGACGATGATCAGATGGACGAGGACGCGTCCGACCCGGCGGTGACAGCGACGCACGCCGTCGCTATGCGCGGCGCGTGACCCGGTTGCGCCTCTGGTCGATGCGGCACCACATGCTCGCCTTGTGGCTGGGCATGGCGGTGCTGTGCATGCGCATGCTGATGCCGGCCGGGTTCATGCCGGTGGTGGACGCGGGCGGCGTCAGCTTGCGGGTCTGTTCGGGCATGGCGGTTCAGCCGGCGCCCATGGCCATGCATGCGAGTGCCGGCCACCATGATGACGCGCCCGAGCACGAGTCGCGCCCCGACCAGCCTTGTGGCTTTGCCGGGCTGAGCATGCCCGCGCTGGGTGCGGCGGACTTGGTGCCGGTCGTGCCGGCGCAGACGGGCGACCCGGTGGGCGATGCGGGAGGGCTCATCGTCGCCGTACCGCGCGAGCCCGCGCATCTGCGCCCGCCGCCCATCGGACCACCCGCGACCACCTGATCCGTCACCACGACATCCCAGCGCCGTTGCATCCTTCGATGCGGCGGCGCGACGATCAGGATAAGCCATGTTCCAGAAACGACACGCGATTGCCGCTGTGGCAATCGTCTGGTCGCCCGCCGTTGTCGCGCAAGCGCCCGGTGCGAGCGGCCCAGTGCGCGACGACATCGTGGTCGTCGGCAATGCACTGCCCCTGACAACGCGGGTGCGTGGTCAGACCGTGACGACCGTCGACGACGAGGACGTGCGCAACACGCCCGCGACCACGATCGCCGACATCGTCCGCCTGTCACCGGGCGTCGCGGTGATCGGGGGCAACGGGCCGCGCGATGTCGGCGTGTCGATCCGCGGGTCGAACGCCCGCAACAGTTTCGGCGCGCGCAACATCCAGGTGTTCGAGGACGACTTCCCCGTCACCCAACCCGATGGGCTCGCGCGGTTCGATTTGACCGATCCGCACGCCTACGCCGCCGTCGATATCGTCCGGGGACCATCTTCCGCTCGGTACGGGAACTACGCCCTGGGTGGCGCGGTGAACTTTCGCACGCGGCGCGGGCGTGACGTCGATGGCGTGGAGGTCGGCACGGATGTGGGTGGCGATGGATATGCCAATGTCTATGCGACGTTGGGCGATGCGGGATCCGGTTATGATTACTCGGCGTTCGGCAGTTTGGTCGGCGGTGACGGATTTACCGGGCACACCGGATATCGGACAGGCACGATCAACGCGCTCGGCACCTTTGCCATCGGCGAGCGCGACCGGATCACGGGCAAGGTCATCTACAATGAAGGCGAGTTCCGCCTGTCGACGCGGCTTTCGCTGAACCAGTATCGCGCCAATCCGTATCAGGAGAAATGCGCCCGAGCAGACAGCGCCGCGCCGGGTTGCGGGACGATCTCGCTATTCGCCAACGGCGTGAACGGCGCACGTATCGCTCAGACGGCGAGCGAGGCCGATCTGGCGCGCGATGACCGGCGTACGATTGTCGGCGTCCGGCACGAGCATGATCTGAGCGCCGACGCGACCTGGAGGACACAGGCGACGTTCGATTCGCGTGTAGTGTTTCAGCCGACCAGCGCGACGCCGTTCGAGGGGACGTTCAACAGCTACAATCTATCGAGCGACGTGACGGGCCGGGCCACTCTGGGCGGGCGTGACCTGACGCTGTTCGCGGGCGTGTTCTATGCGACGCTCGACAATCAGAGCTTCAGCTTCAACAAGACGCCGGCGGGGCGAAACGGCCTGAGCGCGCCGACGCAGACGGTACTGGGTACCGTGCGCAACATGGGCGCGCGCGGACGGGCTGAGCTCAGCCTGTCGCCGACACTGGAGCTGATCGCCGGCATCGGCGCGGAACGGTCGATCATCGACGTTCGACAGATCGCCTATAGCTATCCGGTCGGGAGCGAGGCGACGACGACCACCATCCCGGCCGTCCGGCGGTTCTGGAACGTCGCGCCCGAGGCGGCTCTGGCGTGGCGCGTGACCCCGGCTCTGCGGCTGCAGGCGCGTGTCGGCACCGGTTACGGCATCCCGCAAGCGGGCGGGCTGTTCGTCACCCCGGCGGGTGTGCCGGGCAACAACATCGACCTGAAGAGCCAGCGCGATGTGGGCGTGGACATCGGTGCGGTGCTGACGCTGGACACGCGATTGACGGCGGAGGTTACCGGCTATCACGAGTGGTTCACGAACGAGCTCGTGTCGCAATCGGCCGGCATCAACCTGCTCGCTTACACGACCAATGTGCCCCGTTCCGTTCACCATGGGATCGAGTTCGGTCTGCAATGGCGCGACGTCAGCGGCGTCAATGTGGGTGCCAGCTACAGCTATAATGATCACCACTACACCGAGTTCGCCGAACGTCTGACGACCGGAACCCGGTCGGCGGTATTCGACCGCCGGGGCAACGCCATTCCCGGGGTGGTGCCGACCTTCATCAATGCCCGTGTCGGCTACGACGTGCCGGCGGGGGCGTTCGCCGGGCTGGGCGGGTTCGTCGAGGTGACGCGGCGTGGGCGGTATTTCATCGACAATGGCAATCTGCTGTCGGTGCCGGGGTACACGCTGGTCAATCTCAACCTACACTATGATCCGCCGGGATCGCGCGTGAGCCTGTTCGCGTCGGCCCAGAACCTGTTCGACCGGACCCATGTCGGATCGGCATCGATCATCGCCAACAGCCTTGATGCGACGGGTGCGCAGAACCCCGCAACCGTCCTCGCGACCAGCACGGGCACGATCTATGCGGGCCAGCCGCTGACGGTGTTCGCCGGCATTCGTTCGCGCTTCGGCGGGGTGAACCCGTGAGCGGCGCGGTCGAGCGGCGCTGGCCTGGGTATGACCGGGTGTGGCGATGGCATTTCTATGCCGGGCTGTTCTGCGTCCCGTTCGTGCTGTGGCTGGCGCTGACGGGCACGGTGTATCTGTTCAAGCCGCAGATCGAAGAGCTGATCGACGCGCCGATGGCGAATGTCGCCAGCTCCCGCGGACTGAAAGCCGAACCTTCGGCGCAGGTGGCCACCGCGATCCGTGCGGTGCCCGGATCGACGCTCCACCGGTACCAATTGCCCGACATGCCGACGCAGGCGGTGCAGGTGATCGTGGGACGCGGGGGCGTCGAGACGCGGGTCTATGTCCACCCGGAAACGCTGGAGTTGTTGCGGTCGGTACCCGAGCGCGACCGGATCATGAACATCGTGTTCCGGCTGCATGGCGAGCTGCTGACGGGGGACGCGGGATCCTATCT
>DASVUT010000110.1:0-1808 GCA_036386955.1 Sphingomonas sp.
CCTCTCCCGCGAAGAGCGGGAGAGGGAGCAACAAGGCCGAATCACCGCACCCCCGCCAATCCCGGCCCCGCATCCGCCGTCGGCAGATAGCGCGGACGCACGCGGGCGTTCGCGCGCTGTTCATAGGCGTAGCCCGCGCCGAGCACGGTCGCCTCGGCGTATTTCGCCCCGATGAAGCTCAATCCCACCGGCAACCCGCGCACCAGTCCCATCGGCACCGTCAGGTTCGGATAGCCCGCGATGGCCGGCAGGCGTGACGAGGACGGACCGTCATATTGGTCGCCGTGCACGGGGTCGGACAGCCACGCCGCGCCATAGCTTGGCTGGACGATGACCGCGACGCGCGCCTTGGCGAGCATCGCATCGATCCCTTCCACCCCCGCCTGGCGCAGCGACTTCGCGCGCGCCGCCACATAGGCCGGGTCGCTCAGCCCTTTGGTCTGCGCCGATGCCTCGAACGTCTCCTGGTCGAAGAAGGGCATTTCGGCCGCGGCGTTCGCCTTGTTGAAGGCGATCACCTGGTCGAGCGTGCGGGTGGTGACGGAGGCGGGGGTGGTCGCCAGATAGGCATCGAGATCGGCCTTGAGCTCGGTCTGCAGCACCGCCAATTCCGCACCGCCGATGCCCGGCATGGCGGGCACCTCCACCTCGACCAGCTCGGCCCCGGCCGCGCGCAGCACCGCCAGTGCCGCCTCGAACCGCGCCGTCAGGTCGGGCGTCATCCCCGGCCGCACGACGCCGACGCGCATCCCCGACAGGGCGCTGGTGGTCAGCCCGGCGGCATAGTCCCTCGCCGTCCCCTGCGGCGCATCGGCGGGGTCGCCGCCGACCATGGCCGACAACAGGATCGCGGCGTCGCGCACGCTGCGCGTCATGGGCCCCGGCGTATCCTGCGAATGGCTGATCGGCACCACGTGCTTGCGGCTGACGAGCCCGATCGAGGGTTTCAGCCCGACGAGCCCGTTGATCGCCGCCGGACAGATCACCGACCCGTCGGTTTCGGTACCGACCGCGCCGCCCGCGAAGCTCGCCGCGACCGCCGCGCCCGAACCCGACGACGACCCGCAGGCAGTGCGGTCGAGCGCGTAAGGGTTGCGGACCAGACCGCCGACCGCGCTCCACCCGCTCATCGACCGGGTGGAGCGGATATTGGCCCATTCGCTCAGGTTCGTCTTGCCCAGGATCACCGCACCCGCGGCGCGGAGCTGCGCGACGACGGGGGCATCGCGGCGGGTGACATTGGCCTTCAGCGCCAGGCTGCCCGCCGTGGTCGGCATGGCGTCGGCGGTTTCGATATTGTCCTTGATCAGGATCGGTACGCCGTGCAGCGGCCCCCGCACCCGCCCCGCCTTGCGCTCGGCATCCAGCGCGCGCGCCTGAGCGATCGCATCGGGGTTGACGGTGATCACGCTGCGCAAGGTCGGCCCGCGCCGGTCCATGTCCGCGATCCGCTTCAGAAAGGCGCGCGTGACATCGACGCTGGTCGTGCGCCTAGCGGTCATATCGGCCTGAAGATCGGCGATCGAGCGTTCCTCCACCTCAACCTTGGCGCTGGCCAGGGCGGGCATGGATATAGCGGCGGTGGCGATGAACAGGGCGGCGACGGCATGGCGCATTCGGGAAATCCTCTCGTGTCGGCGCACCCTACCGCGCCCGCCGTCCGACGCAATCGCGCCGCCGTTATGAACCCCGTGGGTCGACCGGCGTTGTGCAAGGCGGCGCCCCCGCTGTAGGAGACATCATGCCCCGGGCGCTGAAGGTCATCGCGCGCATCATCGCCTTCGTTGTCATCGTGGCCGCGCTGGCCG
>DASVUT010000111.1:0-3459 GCA_036386955.1 Sphingomonas sp.
CGTGATGCTCGAACGCTCCGACTGGTCGCAGCGGTTCGATCCGGAGACGTGGGTCGAGCGCTGGTACCGGGCGGGCCACATGATAACTTGCGACCCGCGTGGTCGGCCCATGCTGATGCAGCGCATGGATGCCGATGAAGAAACGGCACGACGCCTGCGGATCGAAGCCGGCGACTTCATCAACCGTGCAGCCCTGCTGGGCTTCCTCAACAGTCATGAGCCGGCTCGGGTTGGCACGTACTCCGTGTACGCTCGGAGGCGCACATGATCCGGCCAGGTCGGGGGCAAGCTCGTGATTAGGAGGGACGCTGGAAAAGGACGGTGCTGCGCCTGTCTGTCGGATGCGCCACGGTCGGCGATTTCGAGCGCGCGCGAGCGATCATGATGCAATCGCCGAGAGCGCACCTACAACGCATTGACGGCCTATCTAACGCGCGTTATAGGTCAAGCAACGGAGCGGAGAGTGTCGTGGCAGCTATTTGGGAAATCCCCACCAACATGCCCCTATTCACGATCGCGACGGTTGCGCGAGCATCCGGTGTGGCAGCCGCGACTATTCGCATGTGGATGCAGCGGGGGCATCTCGCGCTCTCTTCCGACGATTCGAAAGGGCATGCGAGCGGCGCGGCGACCAAGTTCACGTTCCGTAGTGTGATGATGATTACCGTGATGGGCGAGCTCGTCCGCATGGGGGAAACGCCGCGCGACGCGTTTGAAGCGGTCGAGCACTGGATGACGCAGGGGGTTCTGGAAGGTCAGTATGGAGCACCCGCTCGGCGCGAGGGCGGTGGTCTCTTTCCCCAACCGTTCCTCACCTACCTGATCGCTGGGACGCAAGGCGCCCCGAAGGTTCACGGCTTCCCCTGTCACATCGTAGGCATCGATCCGAAGGGCGATGCTTCGCACAACAAGCTGTTCGGCGCGCTGTTCGCAGGTGCTCGTCCGAGTGCGAAGGTGATCCAGCTCAACCTGCTTGATCAGCAGGTGAAGCAGATCTGTATGGACGCGATCCTGCGCACCGACCGGTATTCTAAGGAAGCAGATTGGAATGAGATTGTTGAGGACCTGCTAGCGGCAGATGCCGCCAAGGCACAGTGATGGGCGCGCGTCCTGCTCTTCCCGATTGGCCGCGTCTGATGTCGACTGATGTTGCGGCGCAGTATCTTGGCATTAGCGCCACCACCTTCCGCAGCCTCGACGTTTGCCCGATCAACATTGGGAGCAAACCGCTCTGGGATCGACGCTCGCTCGATCTCTATGCCGATCGGCTCGCCGGCCAGCCGCTCTCCGAGGACGACGCCGCGCGCGTGGCGATCGAGCAAGAGCGCGCCTTCTTCGCTCGGCGCAACCGTGGCTAGAAAGAACCTGAAATATACCTACCCAGCCAAGAACGGGCGGTACTGGTACTTTCGGCACCCGATGCTGCCGCTTGCTCGTCTGCCGGGCACGCCGGGTGAGGCCGAATTCCATGCCAAATACGCTTCGCTTCTCGCGCAGGTCGAGAGGGTCGGCAACGCCGGGGAGGCGGGTCACGGGACCTTCAATTGGCTGGTCAAGCAGTATGAGGGCAGCGTCGAGTTCAAGCAGCTCGCCGATCCCACCCAGCGCGACTACTCGACCACTCTCCGTGTGATCGAGGATAAGCTCGGTGATCAGCTCTACCGCTTCACGACCCGAGCGATGGTCAAGGCCGTGCGCGACGACTTCGCCAGCACCCCGCGCAAGGCGCACAAGATCAAGCAGACGGTCAGCCGCCTCTACAGCTGGGCAGCCGAGAACAGCCTCGTACCGGACAATATGAACCCCGCGCAGGGCATCAAGACCTTGAAGCCCAAAGGCGGGGTGCAGGAGTATGTCGCTTGGTCTGACGCCGAGATCGACCTCTTCTGCCAGAGCTGCCCGCCGCACGTCCTGACGCCGGTTTTGATCGCTCTCTACACGGGCCAGCGTCGGGAGGACGTCGTCCGGATGACGTGGCAGCAGTTCCAGGGAGACGTCGTTCGGGTCCGCCAGAGCAAGACCACGGCGCTTCTGGACATCGCCTGCCACAGCGTCCTGCGGAGGCACCTGGAGCGGTTGAGGCCCCACGCCCAAGGCGTGGTCATCTGCACCACGTCTTACGGCAAGGCGTTCACTGCCAATGGCTTGTCCAAGGCGCTCTGGAGCGCCGTGCTTGCGGTCAAGGGAATGGCGAACAACCGCTCGATGCACGGGCTTCGCTATTCGGCCGGCGCACGCATGGAGGAGGCGGGCTGCACCGTTGCCGAGATCGAGGCGGTGCTTGGACATCGCACCTTCAAGATGGCGCTTAAATACGCCTCGCAGCGCATGCGGTCACGCTCCGCGATCGACAAATTGGAGGGCAAGGGTGGCAAGTGACCGCAGCCCGACTGCGAACTCGTTTGCAGAAAGTGCGAACTCTTCGGCTGCGCGGGTTGACCTGGCGTCGAAAGTCGAGGATTTGCGCGCCTCCCGCACGATCGAGGCCCGATGGCGGAGTGGTGACGCAGAGGACTGCAAATCCTTGCACCCGGGTTCGATTCCCGGTCGGGCCTCCAATTTTCCTTCTGTTCGATGCTTGGCGTTATTCGGTGCTGGCGGTAGGAGTTGGCATCGAGTTGGTGTATTGCACAGCTAAGACAGCTGTGCCACAGAGGCGGGTATGACGACTGAAAGCATCGACGCCGGCATGTCCGGTCAACAGGGGGCGGACATGGCATCCGCGATGCGCGATGCCATGGTGTCGAGCCAGTTGCGTCCCAATGCCGTAACCGACGCCCGGTTGATCGCGGCGATGGCGACGATCGCGCGCGAGGATTACCTGCCGCCCGAAGCACGCGCGGTGGCGTATCGCGACTCCGCCATTCCGCTGGGCCATGGCCGGTTCGCCAATCCCGCGCTGGCGACGGCGCGCCTGATCGGCGCGGCCGCGCTGGTGCGCGAGGACCGCGTGCTGCTGATCGGAGCGGGCGGCGGCTATACGGCCGCGATCCTGGCCGCGATGGGCGTGGCCGTCGTGGCCGTGGAAGAGAACGCCGCGCTGATGGCGCTGGCGCGTGGTGCGCTGGCCGGGACGAACGTGACTTTGGTCGAGGCACCGCTGGGCGAAGGCGCGCCCGACCATGCGCCGTTCGACGTGTTGATGATCGACGGTGCGGTGGAAATCGTGCCGCCGGCGCTGATCGGGCAGGTCAGGGCCGAAGGACGGATCGTCGCCGGGCTGGTGGAGCGTGGCGTCACGCGGCTGGCGCTGGGGCGGCGCAGTTCGAGTGGCTATGGCCTGGTGCCGTTCGTCGACAGCGAGTGCGTTATCCTGCCCGGTTTCGCCAAACCCCGGGGGTTCGAATTCTGATCATGCGTAACAAAGCTGTTCTGCTGGCGCTGGGCGCCGCAACGATCGCCGTGCCTGCTTTCGGGCAGACGGTTGCTCCCTTGCCGACGCAAGGGGTGCCGACGCAG
>DASVUT010000112.1:0-4277 GCA_036386955.1 Sphingomonas sp.
AGCGACTGGCTGAGCTGGAACGCCAGCCGATTCGCGCCCGCCGAGCCCGCGCCCGACACGAAGCCGACGATCACCACGATCACCTGCTTGCTGGCGGATTGCAGCGTCGCGTTCAGGTTGGTGACCAGCGCGAAATGCCACAGCCCCGGCTGCTCGCGCGGCACCGCCGCGATCCCGCGCCACGTCCATGCGACACCCGACCCGTCACGCACCGCCAGCCGCCAATAGGCCATCGCCGTGGCGACCTCGGCAACCGCCCAGGCGAGCAGGAACCCGCGCACCGACGCCCCGCTCGCCACCACCGCCAGCGCGCCCGCGAACCGCACGATCGGCGTCACCGCATCCGCCGCCGCGCCCGTCCTGAACCGGTCGTGCAGCCTCAGCACCCCGACAGCGGTGGAGCGTACCGTCACCAGCAGCACGACCGCGAAGACCAGCGCGTCACGGGCGAGGTCGGGCGACCAGCCGAAATACCGCGCCATCACCGCCACCGCCCCCGCCGCCAGCCCGCATCCGACCAACGCCGCGCCCAGATCGAGCGCCACACAGAAACCGACCAGCCGCCCCAGCGCCCCCCGGTCGCCGCGCTGCAACGGCGCGACGCCGAAGCGGATGATCAACTGCCACGACTGGAACGTCACCAGCGCGGCGATGGCCTGCGCGGTGCTCAGGATCAGCATGAACTGCCCGAACCGCTCCACCCCAAGGCTCCGCGTCGCCAGCGCCAGATAGATAAGGCTCAGCACCGCGCCGACGCCCTTGCCCCCGAGCAGCCACCCGACATTGCGCAGCGTCCGCGCGAATGCGCCGCGCTCGGGCGTGGTCAAGACCTGTCCCTCAACCGTCGATACGTACTAGGAAGCGGCAGACCATGCGCATCGCCTTCCTTTATATCGCCGAAGCGTATCAGTGCTACCACGGTGCCGCGATCGCCATCGAACTGGCGTCACGCGCCGGGTGGGAGGTCGTCAGCTACTATAACGACCCCCCGTCGCCGCATCATCTGGAACGCGTCCGCCGTGCCTATGACGCGCCGCCGATGGATGTCCGCCCGCTGCGCCGTTCGGTCCTGACCCGCATGCTCCAGCGGCTGCGGCTGCTGGGCATGTGGAAGGATCTTGTGATGCGCGACAACCGCGCCGAACTCGACCGCTACGACGCGATCTTCGCGGTCGAGAACAGCGTCGCCGCGCTTCGCCGCCTGGGGGTGCGCCGTCCCCGCCTGATCTATTCGCCGCATGGTTTCGGCGACCGCGCCCGCGGCTTCATCCCGCGCATCGCGGTTTTCGATTACGTGCTCGTCGCGGGCGAAAAGACCGCGGCGAGGATGCTGGCGGCCGGGCTCATTCGTCCGGGCGACCACGCGCTGACCGGGTCCGTGAAGCTGGAAACGGCGGCGCGGCTGAACCAGGCGACGCGGCTGCCCTTCGCGCGGCTGGGGCCGGTGGTGCTGTACAGCGCGCACAAGGACCGCAAGCTTACCTCGTGGCACCGCTTCATCGAACCGATGCTGACCGGGTTCGCGGACGCGCCCGACCTGAACCTGATCGTCGCCCCGCATGTGAAGCTGTTCCGCCGCCGCGGCGACGCCATCCGTGATGCGTGGCGCGCGCGCGGCACCGACAATGTCCTGATCGACCCCGGTTCGGATCGATCGGTGGACATGAGCTATGCGGTCGCGGCCGACATCTATGTCGGCGACATCAGCAGCGGCGTGTATGAGTTCCTCACCCGCCCGCGCCCCTGCGTCTTCCTCAACGCGCACCGCGTGCCATGGCGCGACGATCCCAGCTACGCGCATTGGCACCTGGGCGATGTCGTCGATGATCCCGCCGATCTGATGGCGGCGATCCGCGCCGCGCCCGCGCGCCACCATCTCTACCGCGCCCGACAGGAGGCGATGGTCGCCGCCTCGCTCGGTGATCAGCGCCCGGGTGCCGCCGTCCGCGCGGCCGACGCAATCGCGGCGTTCCTCGCCCGGGATCGCGCGTCGTGAGGATCGGCTTCCTCTACAATCACGAAGCGCCGCACCAGATCGCGCACACCGCGCCGGTCGCCGCCGAACTCGCCCGGCGTGACGGCGTCACCGTGACGGTGCTGACCACGAGCGCCGAACAGGAAGCGCGGGCACGCGCGCTGATCGGCCCGGCCGCCGCCCGCATCCGCTTCGTCCACCTGTCGATCGGGCCGCTCGCACGCGCCGCCGATGCAGGCCTGCGCTGGATCGTGCCGTTCCGCCGCATCGCCATGCTGCGCGAAAACCTGCCCCATTTCGCTGAACTCGACGTGCTGGTCGTGCCCGAGACGACATCGCTGCTGCTGCGCGACCGGTTCGGGCTGTCCGACCTGAAGCTCGTCTGGATCCCGCACGGCGCGGGCGATCGTTCGGTGGGATTCCGTCCCGTCATCCGCGGCTTCGACCTGGTGTTGCTGTCCGGCCCCAAGGTCCGCGACCGGATGGTAGCGCAAGGGCTGATCACGCCCGAAAACCACGCGATCATCGGCTATCCCAAGTTCGACACCGTCGAACCGCAAAGCCCGCTCCCGCCCTTGTTCGCCAACGGCCGGCCGACCGTCCTCTACAATCCGCATTTCGATCCGCGTTTGTCGTCCTGGTACACGCTGAGCGAGCCGGTCATCCGCTGGTTCGCGGATCAGGACCGCTTCAATCTTGTCGTCGCCCCGCACGTCATGCTGTTCCGCCGCCGCTTTCACGCCTCGGTCGAACATCGCCGTGTCCGGTGGCGGGGCGACGTACCGCGCATCGCCGCTCGCCACATCCTGATCGACACGGGCAGCGCGCGCTCGGTGGATATGAGCTACACTCGCGCCGCCGACATCTACCTCGGCGACGCCAGCAGCCAGGTGTACGAATGGATCGCACGCCCACGGCCCGCGATCTTCCTGAATCCGGGGCGGTTCGACTGGGCCAATGATCCCAGCTTTGCCCATTGGCATCTGGGCGACGTGATCGACACGGCCGCCGCGCTGCCCGCCGGGCTCGACCGCGCCGTGACGCGGCCCGACCGCTACGCGGCCTCTCAGGCGCATGCCTTCGCGCAGACCTTCGGATCGCTCGGGGGTGGCGCATCACGGCGCGCGGCCGACGCGATCCTCGCCCGTTACGGCTCCCGCTGATCCGCGAACCGATCGTTTCGCACGGCGTCGATTGAATCTCGTGTACCGCGACGCCAAATCGGCTGTCACACACGGGTCATGCTGTCGCCACAAATGTGTAGCCTAGCCTGATCGTCAGCGATGAAGGGCAAGCGGTGAACGGCACGATCTATGATTTTCGGGCGCTGCCGTTGCTCGGACTCGACGTGCCTGCGCTCCGTCGGCAACCGTTGGTGCGCCGGCAGGACACGACCGTCCGGTCGCCCGGGCTGGTCGGCGTCGTCACCAATCCGCGCAGCCGCGGCAACCTTCACCGCGCTGGTATGTCTGAAGAGGCGGCACGGCCCGACGTGATGACGGCTGCCCCCGATACGCGGGCCGAGCTGATGGCGGTGCTCGCCGGCTATGCGCGCGCCGGCATCGATGTGCTGGTGATCGACGGGGGCGACGGCACCGTGCGCGATGTGCTGACCTGTGCAGGATCGGTGTGGAGCGATCGCTGGCCCGTCATCGCGGTGCTGCCGTCGGGCAAGACCAACGCGCTGGCGCTCGATCTCGGCGTGCCGGCGGGGTGGAAGCTTCCCGATGCGCTCGCGGCGATGCACACCGGCCGCACCGTTAAACGCGCGCCGATCCAGGTCACGCGCGGTGCCGACGATGAAGGGGTCGTACGCGGCTTCCTGTTCGGGGCCGGGGTGTTCGTGGCGGCGACCGAATTGGCACAGCACACGCACCGTGCGGGCCTGTTCAACAGCGTCGCGGTCGGCATGGCGTTGGGCCTGGGCCTGATGCGGTCGGTGTTCGGCACCGCGGACAGCCCCTGGCGTCGCGGCAGTCGCATGACGTTGAACTATGGCCCGAACAGCGTCGGCATGCACGGCATCGTGCCACATGGCGAGGGTCGGCGCCACATCATGCTCGCCTCCACGTTGCAGCGCCTGCCTACGGGCGTGAAGCCGTTCGGGACGCCCCGCGCCGGTTTGAAGACGTTGGTAGTCGATGCGCCACCCCGGCGTCTGGCAGCCAGCCTTTATGGGCTGCTGACCGGGTCCGAGGATCCCGAACTCGAACGGCTCGGCTTTCACCGCGCCGATGCCGAGCGGATCGAGGTCGACGTCGAATCGGGCTTCATCCTTGATGGGGAGATGTTTCCCGCCGGC
>DASVUT010000113.1:0-2288 GCA_036386955.1 Sphingomonas sp.
TCACATTGGGCCCGAACGCGCCCTGCAATGCCATGCTCTGCGCGCGCGTGATCGAGGCCAGCGGCGATCCGTCCTCGCGCCACACTTGCTTGTACGCATGCGCCGATTGCTTGGGCCGCGTGGTCAGGATCGCCCCGCGCAGGATCGGTTGCCACAGGATCTGCGGCAGTTCGACCACCCGTTTATCCGACAGGAATTCCGCGAGATAGCGGCGCACCGCGCCCGTTTCGGGCGCGTCGGGCGTGCCCAGGTTGATCAACAACACGCCCACCTTGGGCGCGGGGATCACGGGATGGTCGGGGGGGAGCATCGCCCTCATGTAGAGCAGGACGCGCCCGCGCGGGAGAGTAGCCGTTCAGAAACATTGTGTCGGACAAACTCGAACAACAATTGACGTTGGCGCGCCGGCCGTGATTATCTCTAGGCTCGACCCGCGGAACCGAAAATTCGGCTGTGGTGGATCGACGATCAAGGAGGGGATGACATGAAGCCGATGGGTTTATTGCGTGTCGCAGCAGCGACGCTGACGATCGCCGCCGGGACCATGCTGGTCGCCGCGCCGGCCGCTAAGCCGGTGAAGCTCGCCACCAGCAAACCCTATGGATCAGGGCAGACCAATGCGACGATCGACGACGCGGCGGTCGAGGGCAAGGTGCTGCGCGTCACCGTCACCAAGCCCGATGCCAAGCCGTGGGAAGTCGGCATGACATCGATAATCACCGAAAAGCTGAAAGCCGGCGACCGGATCAGCGCGACGCTGTGGCTGCGCGCATCGCAGGTCCAGCCCGGCAAGACGGGCAAGGTCAGCGCCAACATCGCGCTGGCCGAACCCCCGCGCACGAATTTCGGCCGCGCCGAGTTCACGCTGACCGACCGCTTCGCCCCTTACAAGCTGGAAGCCACGATCCCCGCCGACATGGCGTCGCACAAGGTCTCGCTGTCGCTCCAGATCGCTTACGGGCAACAGACGATCGATGTCGCTTCGGTGGCGGCGGTGAACCAGGGCCCGGCCAGCTGATCGCACCGCCGGGTCAGGCGCGTTCCGCCAATCGCGTACAGTTCCGCCCGCCCGCCTTGGCCGCATAGAGCATCGCGTCGGCGCGTTCGAGCCAAGCCGGAAAGGCGGCAAAGCCGGGATCGAGCGCGGCGACTCCGAAACTGGCGGTTACATGCAGCGTACCGCCACCGGGCAACCGCATCGGGTGATCGGCGATCGCCTGGCGCAGCCGGTCGGCGACGATAACGGCTTCGTCCCCGCCGGTTTCGGGCAACAGCATGCCGAACTCCTCGCCACCCAGGCGGCCGAACACGTCACTGGGGCGAAGCGCAACCTCGGCAAGCTTGGCGATCTGATGCAGCACCTGGTCCCCCGTCGCATGGCCATGCGTGTCGTTGACCGATTTGAAATGGTCGACATCCAGCATCACCAGCGTGCTCGGCCGGCCATAGCGCGCCGCGCGGGCGATCTCGCGGTCCGCCTGTTCCTCGAACCCGCGCCGCGTCAGCGCGCCGGTCAGATGATCGACCTGCGCGATCATCCGCAATTCGAGCTCGTCGGAGACGATGTTGGCGAAGTTCTTCAGGATGGCGATGTCGGCGGGGCTGAAGCGCCGGATATGCGTGTCCATCGCGCACAGGGCACCGACATTATAGCCTTCGGGCGTGCGCAGCGGGATGCCCGCATAGCTGCGGATGAACGGCGCGCCGACGACCAACGCGCTGGTGGCGAATCGCGGGTCGATCCGCGCGTCCTCGACGACCAGTGGTTCGCGCTGCTGGATCGTGTGGGTGCAGAACGAGACCGCACGCGGCGTTTCCCGGCAGTCCAACCCGCGCTGCGCCTTGAACCATTGGCGGTCGCGATCGACCAGCGTCACCGTGGCGATCGGCACCGCCAGCACGGTGCGCACCAACGTCACGATCTTTTCGAACGGTTCCTCGACCGCGGTGTCGAGCACGTCCAGACGGCGCAGCGCGGCGACCCGCGCGTCGTCATCGTGAAGCTGCGCATCACCCATGATAGGGATCCTTCATCATTTGCCGGATCGCGAGCGTCAGTTCGTCGGCATAGCTGTCGATCAGCGTGCGGACGCTGCTCTCGACCATGTCCTCCCGAAGCCCCGCATCGCGCAGGCTGGCGATCAGAGCGGCCAGATGCGCCTGATGGCGGACAACGCTGTCCAGCAGCTCGGGCGGGATCTCCAGCGGCTCGGCGGCCGTGGGCGCGGGGCGGAGTTGATCGATACGCAAACGCTGTGTCCTTCACATGGGATCACAACCTGGATTAG
>DASVUT010000114.1:0-3118 GCA_036386955.1 Sphingomonas sp.
ATTGTCGATCCAGTCGTTCCAGTCGCGCAAATACCAGACGCCGCCCGCCATCACGATCGGCGTCGTGTCCGGGATGCCGCCTTCGCGCATTGTGTCGCGCAATGCCTTGACGCGCGGATACGGGCTTTCGGGCTTCAACGGATCCTCGGCAGTCGACAGCCCGTTATGCCCGCCGGCAAGCCACGGATCCTCATAGACCACGGCCCCGAGCCATTCCGATGCCTTGGAATAGGCCCGCTTCCACAGCGCGCGAAAGGCGCGGCCCGAACTGACGATCGGCAGATAGGTGACCTGGTGCGACGCGGCGATCTCGCTCAGCTTGTACGGCATGCCGGCACCACAGGTAACGCCCGCGACCAGCCCCTTGGTCCGCGACAGCACGCCTTCGAGCACGCGCTGCGCGCCGCCCATTTCCCACAGCACGTTGATGTTGATCGCGCCCTTGCCCCCCGCGATGTCCCAGGCGCGCTTGACCTGCTGCACCGCGCCCTCGATCGCATATTCGACCAGCTCTTCGTGCAGGGCACGGCGCGTCAGTTCGCGGTAGATCTGCGGAATGATCTTGCCATCGGGGTCATAGCTGTCGGCATTGACCGCCGACACGGTGCCGATCCCGCCCGCCGCGGCCCAGGCGCCCGCCGATGCATGATTGGTTGCCGCCACGCCCTTGCCGCCTTCCACCAGGGGCCACACCTCACGGCCGGCATAGGTGATGGGGGTCAAGCCTTTGAACACGGATGAAACCTTTCCAACGGGCCGCCGATGCATCGCGCGCGGCCGGAACAATGTGGTTGATCTAGCTTAGCACGCCCGGCTTGCCCATGGCTTCCTCATACAGCGCGGCGTAGCTTTGGATCATCGCCGCTTCATCAAAGGCAAGACGCGCGCGCGCCAGATT
Source organism: Sphingomonas sp. (assembly GCA_036386955.1). GTDB lineage: Bacteria > Pseudomonadota > Alphaproteobacteria > Sphingomonadales > Sphingomonadaceae > Sphingomonas. Next base: position 899 of record DASVUT010000114.1, read on the forward strand.
GGCTGCACCGACGCTGGCGCGCAGCGCCGGGTCGGCGACGAACGCCTGGATCGCATCGCGCAACTGGACCTCGCTGCCATAGCCGGCGATGTAGGACTGGTTCTCGGGCGCGACCATGGCCTTGATGTCGCCGACCGCGGGTGCCGCGACCGGCAGCCCGGCGGCCATCGCCTCGACGACCGAGATCGGGAATTGTTCGCTCCGGGATGACAGCGCGACGATGTCGAAATGGCGCATGTAGCGCCAGGGCCGATCGACGAAGCCCGGCATGACGAGCCGGTCGCCCAGCCCCATCAGCTGCGCCGCGTTCCGGATCGCCTGCCGCTCGGGGCCCTCGCCCACGATCACCAGCCGGATCCTGCCCGACACCCCGCCGACGGCGCGGACGAGCGCGGGCAGGTCCTTGACCTCGCGCAGGCCCGCCACCGCGCCGATCACCACCTCGCCCGCGCGGCGGCTGAAGCCGGGCAGCACCTTGGGCTCGGGATCGCGGTGATAGGCCCAGGTCGCGATCCCGTTGGCGATCCGCCGGACCCGCGCCGGCGGCTGCTTCCAGATGGTGAGCGCGATCCCCTCCAGCACCTGCGACGGCACGACCAGCGCATGCGCGGCCCCCAGCGCCAGCCGGCGATAGATGTTGCGTTCGCGCTTCAGCCCACCCGCCTCGTCGGCGTTGAAGCCGTCCTCATGGTGGATCAGCGGCGGCATTCCCTTGGCGAATACGCGCCGCGCCATGACTCCGTCGATCGCGCCCCAATTATAGGTCAGGACCAGGTCGAACCCGCGCATGAACCGCGCGATCGCCTCGTACCGCGCCACCGACGGCCGCCCGGTCAGCGGCGGCGGGACTTGCGCGATCTCGTAAGCGACGCCCTTCGCGATGGAATCGCGCGCGCCAAGCGCATCGGGAACGCCCGATACGATCACATGCCGCGCACGCGACCCCCACGCGTTCATCAACTGCACCGCCCGCGCCTCCTTCCCGCCGAGCGAGAAGGAGGAATGGAGGTGGAGGATGCGGACGGGTGCGGGCATGGCGTGGCGGATTAGCGGCTTGCGGGGGCGGTGTCTGCCCTTGCGACGATGATCTTGCTCAGATGTAGTACCTGTTGTACATACATGTTCGTGATTACATTCACGTGGGACGATCGCAAAGCCGCCGCCAACTTCGTCAAGCATGGCGTCTCGTTTGCCTTGGCCCAGGAGGTCTGGAGCGATCCGCTCTACGTAGTGATCCCCGACCGGTTCGTGGATGGCGAGCAGCGGTGGCACGCGGTCGGGACAGTAGGTCACGTCGTGGTGCTCGTGGTCGTTCACAGCCACCCGTTAGCGGATGACGACGCAACGATAAGGATCATTAGCGCGAGACGTGCCACGCGGCAGGAAAGGAGACGTTATGAGGAAAGCACTTAGCCCCGAACTGCAAGCCGAAGCCGACGTGTTGGCGGCCATACCGGACGACCGGATCGACACGTCCGACATTGCCGAGGCACCGCCCGAGGCGTGGCGGCATGCGCGCCATCCAGGACTGTACCGTCCGGTCAAGCGGCCTGTGACGCTGCGCCTCGACGCTGACGTGATCGCCTGGTTTAAGGAACATGCCCGCGAGGGCGGGTACCAGACCGACATCAACGCCGTGCTGCGCCGACATGTCGCCAAGGCGGACAGCTGATCGGCATCAGCCCGCGAACGCGTCCTTGCCGATATGCGTGATCCGGCACGCCAGGTCGGCCTCCCCGCTCGCCACCACATAATGGTCGCCCGCATCGGCGATGCCGGTCGTGAAGGCGACGTTGTCGAGGTACATCAGATCGGCGAGGGGCCCGGTCAGGTGCGGGGCGGGCTCCAGCAGCGGCGCGTGCTGCGTCGCGACGGTGATGCTGGGGTCGTCGCGGTCCAGGATCGTCCAATAGGTGCGGTAGATACCGACCGCGCCCGCCGGCTCCACCCCGTGCCACAGCGTCAGCCATCCGCGCTCGGTCAGGATCGGCGGTGCCCCGCCCCCCATGCGCGCGGTCGAGACGGTCGCGGCATGCGGGCGGATGCCGGGCCGATCGTGCGGGCGCCAATGGCGCGCGTCAGGGCTGCGCGCGAGGTTGATCGAGGGGCCGGCACGCCATTGGCTGTCCGGCGGATAGGCGAAGTACAGATCGCCCAGCGGCCGCGTCTGCGCCCAATATTCGCCGCCGATCAGCCCTTCGAAGATCAGCATGTCCTTGT
>DASVUT010000115.1:0-10896 GCA_036386955.1 Sphingomonas sp.
CAGCCCGGTGAGCGGCGCCGCGATCCACAGCACCGCAAGGTCGTCGAGGCTTTCGCCGAGCGACTGGAAGATCCGGCTCATGTTCGCGTTCTGCAGCGCGAAGCCGATCTGGATGCCGAAAAAGCCGAAGGAGATGTTCCACAGCCCGCGAAAACTCTGCCGTGGCTTGACGGCGGCAATGGGCGTTTGGGCGTTCAAGATCGTCCTTCCGTGGATCGGCGCACGACGAGGCGCGTCGGCAAGGTTCGGCTCGCCACCGCCCGGTCGGCGATGCGATCGAGCAAGGTTTCGACCAGCGCGCGTCCGCCGGCACCCGCATCCTGCGCCACGGTGGTCAGCGGCGGGTTAGCCAGCGACGCGGCGGGAATGTCGTCGAACCCGGCGACCTTGATGTCATCGGGAACGCGTAGGCCCGCTGCGTCGAACACGCTGATCGCCGCCAGCGCGATCAGGTCGCTGGCCGCGACCACGCCGTCGAACGCCACACCGCGCGCCAGCAGCGTGCGCGCGGCGCGCACACCTTCATCCTCGCCCGACAGCGCACCGACGCACAAGGCGGGGTCGCGCGCGATGCCGGCCGCGTCCAGCGCATCGGCATAGCCGCAGTACCGGTCGCGGAATTCAGGATAATGATCGGTGGCGTCGCCCAGGAACGCGATGCGGCGGCAACCGCGTTCGATCAGGTGGCGCGTCGCCGCCGCCCCGCCGCCCCGATTGTCGCAGCCGACGGTCAGTCCCGGGTCGCTGGCCTGCACCGATCCCCAGCGCACGAAATGCGTGCCCTGCGCGACCAGTTGAGCCACCTTGGCGCGGTAATCGGCATAATCGCCATAGCCGAGCAGGATCAGTCCGTCGGCCCGGTGGCTGTCCTCATAATCGGTATGCCAGTCGCTTCCCATCTGCTGGAACGATAGCAGCAGGTCATGCTCGTGCGCGGCGCAGGTCCGCATCATCGACCCCAGCATGGCGAGGAAGAACGGGTTGACCGCGGAGTCGTCGGGCGCGGGATCCTGGAACAACAGCACCGCCAGCGTACGCGTGCGACCCGAGCGCAGATTGGATGCGACGCGGTCGACCGTATAGTTCAGCCGCTTGGCCACCGCCTCCACCCGCTGGCGCGTCGCCAGGCTGACGGTCGGACTTCCCCGCAGCGCGCGCGACACGGTGGGTTGCGACACCCCGGCCAGCTGCGCGATATCGAAGGAGGTCGGTTTGCGCATCGGAATCGGACTTCGCTCTCCCGCTCGCGTGTCGCTGTCCGACATCGGCCCGCCACAACAGCGCAGATCACCCTGGCCGTCAACGCGCGCCGCCCCGGTGCAACAACAAGCGTTGCCGCAAAGACACAGGTCCGATCCGGTCTTTGCTGAATACGTATGCCGTTTGCTTCCCACAATGCCCGCTACCCTGCATTCAGACAGCACGAGAGGCCGATCCGCGACACGTGGGTACAGGCCCCGATCCAATGGGGAGGTTTTGATGTTCCACGGCACCCGCACACCCGCCATCCGCGACGCGCTCAAGCTGGGAGCGAGCGCCGGCGCGCTTGCCGCCGCGATGCTCGTCGCCGCACCCGCCTTTGCGCAGGCGACGACGAACCTGCCCGACCCGGCGAGCAGTTCGTCGAGCGTCGGCAACCCCAATGAGTCGGTGAATGCCGATGCGCAGAAGGCCGCCAATGCCGCGGTGACCGGCGACACCACGCCGCAGCAGAACGCCACCGCGGCCGACGACATCGTCGTCACGGGTTTCCGCAGTTCGCTGGAGAACGCGGTCGCCGAAAAGAAGAACCGTGATCAGATCGTCGAGGCGATTTCGGCCGAAGACATCGGCCGCTTGCCCGATGCCTCGATCGCCGAGTCGATCGCGCGTCTGCCTGGCCTTGCCGGACAGCGCGTGTCGGGCCGTGCGCAGACGATCTCGATCCGTGGCTTCGGCCCCGACTTCTCGACCACGCTGCTGAACGGCCGCGAGCAGACCTCGACCAGCGACAACCGCCAGGTCGAGTTCGACCAGTATCCGTCCGAAGTCGTCAGCCAGGTGCTGGTGTACAAGACACCGCAAGCGTCGCTAATCGGCCAGGGCTTGGTCGGCACGGTCGATCTGCGTACCATCCGCCCGCTGGAATTTGGCAAGCGCGTGATCTCGGTCGGGGGCCGTGGCACCTATACCGACATCACCAAGTTCAATCCCGATTCGAAGCGCTATGGCTACCGGGTCAACGGCAATTATGTGGATCAGTTCGCAAACGACACGATCGGTGTCTCGATCGCGGGCAGCTATATCGACGAGCCGTATCAGTTCCGCGAGTATCGTTCGGGCGGCTATAGCCAGGGTGGTCCCGGCGGCGCGGCGCTGGTCGGCTTTCCGACGGCGCGCGGCACGTCCACGCGGCTGAAGCGCTTCGGCGGAGCGGGCACCCTTCAGTTCCGCCCGGCGCCTGAGTTCACCAGCACGCTCGACGCCTTTTATTCGGACTTCAAGGATCTGCAGAGCCGCCGCGGCGTCGAGCTGCCGCTCGGCTTTGCTGTCGGCGATTTCTTCGGCACCAGCTTCAACACCGCCGGCGCGACGGTGTCCGATGGTACGGTGACCTCCGGCAGGTTCAACAACGTCCAGGCGCTCGTCCGCAACGATGCGCAGCGCAACACCGCCGATCTCTACTCGGTCGGCTGGAACAACGCCTACAAGGGTGCCAATGGCTGGAACGCGCAGCTCGACCTCAGCTATTCGCGCACTAACCGTTCGGAACTCTCGTTCGAAAGCTATGCGGGCACGGGCCGTGGGCCGCGCGGAGTGACGGAGACGATCGATTTCGTCACGAACAGCAACGGTTCGATCTTCACGCCGCAACTCGACTATACCAACCCGGCGCTGTTCCTGCTGACCGATCCCGCCGGCTATGGCGGCCCCAATGTCGTCCAGGCGGGCTATTACAACGACCGCCGCCTGAAGGACGAAATCTACCAGGGCCGCGTCGAGGTGGAGAAAGTGATCGACGGGTCGTTCCTGTCGAGCATGCGCTTCGGCGTGAATTACACCCGCCGCGAAAAGTCGCTGGCGCCCAACGAGTCATTCGTCACGCTTCCGAACGGCGCGCAGGAGGCACAAGTCCCGTCGCAGTTCCTCAAAGGTACGTTCGATATCGGCTATGCGTTCAACGGCATCGGCCGCGCTCTGGCCTATGACCCCTTCGAGCTGTTGAACGAAGGGGTTCTGACGCTGTTGCCGCGCACGGGCGCGCAGGACATCCTGGTCAAGGCGTTCAGCGTCAAGGAAGACGTGATCACCAGCTATGTGCAGGGGAATATCCGCCAGGCGATCGGCGCGTCCGAGCTGACCGGCAATTTCGGCGTGCAGGTCGTGGTGACCGAGCAGAAGTCGACGGGGCTGGTGTTCGGCCCCAACAGCACCAATTTCGAAGTGACGCAGGGCGACGACTATGTCGATGCGCTGCCCAGCATGAACCTGTCGCTGCGGTTGCCGAGCGACTTCGTGTTCCGCGTCGGCGTGGCGCGCGAAATCGCCCGGCCGCGGCTGGACGACCTGCGCGTTGCGCTCAGCTATGGGGTCGATACCGGCAACCAGGTGAACAACGTCCCTTCGCCGATCATTCGCGGCAGCGCGGGCAACCCCGGCCTGAAGCCCTATCGCGCCACCGCGTTCGACGCCACGATCGAGAAGTATTTCGGCAATGCCGGCTACATCGCGGTCCAAGGCTTCTACAAGGACCTGACCAGCTTCATCTATCGCAACCAGGAAATCGCGTTCGATTTCGGCGGCCTGCCAGCGCCTGTGAATGCCAATCAGTTGAGGTCGACGGTCGGCACGCTGAACCGACCGATCAACATCGGCGGCGGCAAGCTGTACGGTGTCGAGGTCGCGGGCACGCTGCCCTTTGGCAGGATCGTCACCGCGCTGGACGGCTTCGGCGTCACGGGCGGCGCATCCTACACCAGGACGAGCATCCGCCCCGACCCGGCCCGGCCGGCGACCGACATTCCGGGCTATTCGCGCTGGGTGGCAAACGGCACGGCGTTCTTCGAGAAATACGGGTTCAACCTGCGCGGATCGGCCCGGTACCGCTCGACCTTCCTCGGCGAGCTGGTCGGCTTTGGTGCGAGCCGCGATTTCCGACGTGCACGCGGTGAGATGACCATCGACGGGCAGATCGGCTACGACTTCTCGGTCGGGCCGCTCCAGGGCGTGTCGGTTTACGTCCAGGGCCAGAACCTGACCGACGAGCCGTTCGTGACGCAGGAGCCGGCAAGCTCGCTGCAGGTCACCGAGTTCCAGCGTTACGGCCGCCGCTTCCTCGCCGGCGCGACGCTGCGGTTCTGATGATCCGGCGCTCCATGGCTTGGAGCGCCCTCTTCCCAACGCCTGTCGTGTTCCCCGCACGGCAGGCGTTCCTGCAAGGACCGCCGATGAAGGCTCTGCTTCTCGCCGCCATCGCCCTGCTGTCCGCCCCGGCGGCGGCGCAAAGCTATCGCGATCGCCTGCCCGAGGACGAGGTGATCTACTTCGCCCTGCCCGACCGGTTCGAGAATGGTGATCCGTCCAACGATCGCGGCGGCATGAGCGGCGATCGGTTGCGGCACGGCTATGATCCCACGCGCAAGGGGTTCTACCATGGCGGCGACCTGAAGGGGCTGACCCGCCGCCTGGACTATATCCAGGGGCTCGGCGCGACCGCGATCTGGCTGGGCCCGATCATGAAGAACAAGCCCGTGCAGGGCGGGCGCGGGCAGGAATCGGCGGGCTATCACGGCTATTGGATCACCGATTTCACGACCGTCGACCCGCATCTGGGGACGGATGCCGACATGAAGGCGTTCGTCGATGCGGCGCATGCGCGGGGGATGAAGGTCTATATGGACATCATCCCCAACCACACCGCCGACGTGATCCAGTTCCGCGAGTGCCAAGGCCGGTCCGAATGCGTGTACCGCAGCCGCGCGGCCTATCCCTATCAGCGGCGTGATGGGCGCGCGGTCAACGCGGGGTTCGCGGGCGACAGCGTCCAGACGACCGAGAACTTCGCCCAGCTGACCGATCCGGGCTTCGCCTACACCCCCTATGTCGCGCCCGCGGAGCGGAATGCGAAGGTGCCCGCCTGGCTTAACGACCCGATTCATTACCATAACCGCGGCAATTCGACCTTTGCCGGCGAAAGCTCGACCATGGGCGATTTCGTCGGGCTGGACGATCTGATGACCGAAAGCCCCCGCGTCATCCGCGGGATGATCGACATCTATGGCGACTGGATCGACCGCTACGGCATCGACGGCTTCCGCATCGACACCGCGCAGCATGTGAACCCCGAATTCTGGCAGGCCTTCGTGCCGGCGATGCAATGGCGCGCCAAGCAGCGCGGCCTCCCCAACTTCCACATTTTCGGCGAGGTGATGACGGGCGATATCGACCCCGGTCGCACCGCATCGCACACGCGGGTCGACGGATTGCCGAGCGTCCTCGACTTCCCGTTTCAGGTCGCGGTCGGCGGGCTGGTCGCCGAGGGCAAGCCGACGAGTGACGCATTCCGGCTGTTCCGCGGCGATGCTCTGTACGAGGGCGGGGCCGAGGCGGCGAAGCGGCTGCCGACGTTCCTGGGCAATCACGATGTCGGGCGGATCGGCTGGTTCATCGGCCGCGCCAACCCGTCCGCGTCCCCGGCCGAACTGCTGGCGCGCGATCTGCTCGCCCATGCCATGCTGCTGACGTTGCGCGGCGTGCCGACCATCTACTCGGGCGACGAACAGGGCTTCACCGGCGACGGCAATGATCAGGACGCGCGCGAGGATATGTTCCCCAGCCGCGTCGCCACCTACAACGACAATATGTTGATCGGCACGAACGCGACGACGGCGACCGCGAACTTCGACCCAGCGCATCCGATCTATCAGGAAATCGCGCGGCTAGCCCGTATCCGCACGGCGACGCCGGCGCTTACGCGAGGACGCCAGCGCTTGCGTACCTATGGCGACACGCCGGGTCTGCTCGCCGTGTCGCGCTTCGATCCGACGACGGGCCGCGAGGTTCTGCTAGCGTTCAACACGTCGGCGATCGCGATCGACTTGCCGGTGGAGGTCGACAGCCGGTCGCAGAGCTTCACGGCGCTGGCGGGCAGCTGTGCGCCACAAGTGACCGCGCCGGGTGCGGTGCGCGTGACGCTCCCCCCCTTCGGCTATGCGGTGTGCGCGGCGCAATGACGACACCAGACGGCCGCGCCTGGTGGAAGGGCGCGGTGACCTATCAGATCTATCCGCGCAGCTTCGCCGACTCCAACGGCGACGGTATCGGCGACCTGCCGGGCATCACCGAACGCCTGGACTATGTCGCGTCACTGGGCGTCGATGCGGTGTGGTTGTCGCCCTTCTTCACCTCGCCGATGAAGGATTTCGGCTATGACGTGGCGGATTACCGCGACGTCGATCCGATCTTCGGCACGCTGAGCGATTTCGACGCGTTGATCGCCCGCGCGCATGCACTAGGCCTGCGGGTCATCATCGATCAGGTATATAGCCACACCTCGGACGAGCATCCCTGGTTCCGTGAAAGCCGGTCGAGCCGGATCAACGCCCGCGCCGACTGGTATGTCTGGGCCGACCCCAAGCCCGACGGCAGTCCGCCCACCAATTGGCAGTCGGTGTTCGGCGGCCCGGCTTGGACCTGGGACGCGCGGCGCGGGCAATATTACCTGCACAATTTCCTGTCCGAACAGCCGCAACTGCACGTTCACCATCCCGAGGTGCAGGCCGAGCTGCTCGACACCGCGCGCTTCTGGCTCGACCGCGGCGTCGACGGGTTTCGGCTCGATGCGATCAACTTCGCGATGCACGACCCCCTTATGCGCGACAATCCGCCCGCGCCCGAGACTAACCGACCGCGCTCGCGACCATTCGATTTCCAGATCAAGCGCTATAACCAGAGCCATGAGGATATTCCGGGCTTTCTGGAGCGGCTGCGCGAGCTGCTCGACCGCTATGGCGACCGGTTCACCGTCGCCGAGGTCGGCGGCGATGATTCCTCGCGCGAGATGAAGCTGTTCACGCAAGGACAGCGGCGGCTGAACAGCGCTTATGGGTTCGACTTCCTCTATGCATCGCAGCTGACGCCGGCGCTGGTCGCCGGTGCGGTCGCCGCGTGGCCGGCCGATGAGGGTGTAGGCTGGCCGAGCTGGGCGTTCGAGAACCACGATGCGCCGCGCGCCGTGTCACGCTGGGTCAAAGCCGAGCATGTCGATGCGTTCGCCCGCGCGAAGATGCTGTTGCTGCTGTGCCTGCGCGGCAGCATCTTCCTCTATTATGGCGAGGAGCTTGGCCTGACGCAGGTCGAGATCGCGTTCGATCGGCTGCGCGATCCCGAAGCCATCGCCAACTGGCCGATGACCTTGTCGCGCGACGGTGCCCGCACGCCGATGCCCTGGGTCGCCGATGCGCCAGAACTGGGGTTCACCGCCGGCGAGCCCTGGCTTCCGGTCGGCCGCGACCATGCCGCGCTCGCCGTGGACAGGCAGGAAGCGGAGCCGCATTCGTTGCTCCACCTCACGCGGCGCCTGATCGCGCTGCGCCGCGCGCATGACGCACTGAGGACGGGCGACCTGCACCTGATCCATGCCGATCACGCGCTGCTCGTGTTCGAACGCCGCACGCAGGCGCAGACTTTGGTGTGCGCATTCAACCTGTCGGCCGAGCCTGCCGCTTGGTATCCTGCCGACGCGGATCGCTGGCGTGTGCTCGACGCCGTCAACGCTGCCGCGCCGGGGCGTCTCCCTCCCTATGGCGCTTTCGTCGCCGAAAGGATCGCATGATGAAACTGATCGCCATCGCCACCGCCGCGCTGCTGGCCGCGCCAGCGCTCGCCCAGACGGCCCCCGCCCCGGACGCGACGATCGCATCACCGGATGGATCGATCGCGGTGGCGGTCACAACCGATGGTGACGGGCGGCCGCTTTATGCCGTGTCGCGCGGCGGCAAGCCGATCATCACGCCGTCACGGCTCGGCTTCCTGTTCACCGACGCGCGCAAGATCGAGCGCAATCTGAAGATAGCCGCCGTCACGCGCGGCACCAAGGACGAAAGCTGGGAACAGCCCTGGGGCGAATGGCGCACCATCCGCAGCCATCACAACGAGTTGCGCGTGCGGCTGCAGGAAACGACCGCGTTGGCGCGGGTTATGGACGTGGTGTTCCGCGTCCAGAATGACGGCGTGGGCTTCCGCTACGAGTTTCCCGACCAGCCCAATCTGAAGCAGGCAAATATCGCCGAGGAGCTGACCGAGTTCAACTTCGCGCAAGGCGGCACCGCCTGGTGGAAACCGGCCTTGCTGTGGAACCGGGAAGAGTATCTCTACAATCGCACCGCGCTGAACGCGGTCGGCACCGCCGCCACGCCGATGACGGTGAAGCTGGACGACGGCACGCATGTCGCGGTGCATGAGGCGGCGCTGGTCGATTATTCGTCCATGACGCTGATGCGCAATGAAAATCCCAACAGCTTCAAGGCGCAACTGACGCCGGGGTCGGGCGCGCCCAAGGTCGTCAAGACGGGGCCGTTTCAGACACCCTGGCGCACGCTGATCATCGCGAACGACGCGCCCGGCGTCTATCACAGCCACCTGATGCTCAACCTCAACGAGCCCAACACGCTGGGCGATGTCAGCTGGGTCAAGCCCGGCAAGTTCGTCGGCGTGTGGTGGAACATGATCAAGGGACCGTGGACCTGGGCACGCGGGCCCAGGCACGGCGCGACCAACGCCAATGTGCGAACCTATATCGACTTCGCGGCCAAGCATGGCATTCCGGGCGTGTTGGTCGAGGGCTGGAACATCGGCTGGGACGGCGATTGGTTCGGCAACGGCAACGACATGAACTTCAGCCAGCCGACGGAGGATTTCGACGCGGATGCGCTCGCCGCTTATGCCAAGCGAAAGGGCGTGTCGCTGATCGGCCATCACGAGACCGGCGGCGCGGTCAGCCATTATGAGGACCAGTTCGACGCCGCGTTCAAGTTCGCCGCCGACCATGGCGAACGGGTGGTCAAGACCGGCTATGTCGCCGATGCGGGGCAGCTCGAACGCCGCATGCCCGACGGGTCGATCCGGCGCGAATGGCATGAGGGCCAGTGGATGGCGAACCACCATCTGCGCGTGTTGCAGGCGGCGGCCAAGTACAAGGTGTCGATCGACGCGCATGAGCCGATCAAGGATACCGGGCTGCGCCGCACCTATCCCAACTGGATGGCGCGCGAAGGTTCTCGGGGCATGGAGTATAACGCCTGGGCGGGCAAGAACCCGCCCGAGCACGAGGTGAACCTGGTCTTCACCCGCATGCTCGAAGGGCCGATGGATTTCACGCCGGGCGTGCTGAGCCTGAAGGGTCAGGACGACAGCGACATTCTGTCCACGATCGCCAAGCAACTCGCGCTCTATGTGGTGCTCTATTCGCCGGTGCAGATGGCAGCGGACACGCCAGAGAATTACGCCAGATACCCGCAGGCGTTCCAGTTCATCCGCGACGTGGCGGTGGATTGGCAGGACACGCGCGTGCTGAGCGGCGAAGTGGGCGACCATGTCGCGGTCGCGCGCAAGGACCGCAATTCGGACAATTGGTTCCTGGGTGCACTCACCGACGAACAGGCGCGAACCGTGCCGGTGACGCTCGATTTCCTCGATCCAGGCCGCACCTATACCGCGACCGTCTACCGCGACGGCCCCAACGCCGATTACCGGACCAGCGCCCGCCACGCGATCGCGATCGAGACGCGTAGCGCGCGCAAGGGCGATCGCCTCGACATTCCGATGGCGCCCGGCGGCGGCTATGCGGTGATGTTCAAGGCGCGTCGGTGAAGGTTAGGGAGGAGGGCCGTATCGCCCTCCTCCCCGATTCGAGGCTCAGCCGGACGAGCGGCCGTAGAACCTGCCCAGGTCCTGGCGATAGGTCTTGCTGAATTCCGGTGTTTCGCTGGGCTTGAACTTGGGCGCGTTCGCCAGCTGTTCCTTGATGATGCTCAGCACGTAGCCGTCCTTGCCCGTGTCATAGGTCAGATACGACCAGGGCAGCGGGAAGAGCGATTCACCAAAGCCCATGGTGCCACCGAACGACATCACGGCGTAGGCGACCTGGCCCGAATATTTGTCGACCATGAAGCTGTCGATCCGGCCCAGATGCTCGCCGTCGCGCCCGACCACGGGCGTTCCCTCGACCTTGGACGAGGAGATGAGTCGCATGTTCTCGTCGGTCTGCAAGCGCAGCTCGAACTCGTCGCGCCCGCGTGATGCATTGCCGCGCACGAGGAACGCGGCACCGGCCGCCGCGCCAAGCGCCGCCGCGCCGATGCCGATCGCGGTCCAATCCAGATCGGGTACCCGACGCTTGGTGTCCGATGCTTGCGGCTGCTTGACCTGCATGGATGTGGGACCCTTGGACCCCGTCGTCAGCCGCGCCGACCCGTCATCTTCCTCCTGGAACATGAACGCGTTGGCGGCGGTGGCCGACAGGCGCACCCTGTTGTCCTCGACCGCGGCGACGAGCCCCGTGGACAGATAATGGTGATGGCCCGCATGACTGCCCTGGCCGCTGTCGCGCTTGGTGAGCTTCAGCCGGTCGCCTTCCAGCTTGTCGACCGTGCCGACATGGACGCCGTCGGCGCCGATGACTTCCATATGTTCCTTGATGCCGCTGATGTTCGTCATGATGTTCTCCCTGGAGTTACGCGTGCCCACAACGGCTCGCCTCCGGGATGGATGCATGGGCTCGATCGTTATGGCGCGAGAACCGCACGGTCGCCCGTGATCGCTAGGTGCAGCACCGGTGCCGGCGATCCTCCGAAATGCCGCCGCGCCTCGTCGGCGTCGCGCGGCGCACGGTCGAGTTCCAGGATGTCGGCGAAGCTC
>DASVUT010000116.1:0-8835 GCA_036386955.1 Sphingomonas sp.
TTGGACATGACGATCGCCTACTCCGCGCGCTTCGCAGGCGAAACCCCGCCGTGCGGGCCGCTTCGCGTTTACGCGTGGGTAAGTGCGCATCGCTAGGCTGGACCGGAGGGAGACGGGGCATGCGGGCGGGGCTTTGGGTAGTGATGACGGCGGGTGCGGGGATGCTCGCGGGTTGCGGACTGGCGGCGGCGGCCGTCGACGACACCGCGAACCCGGCGCGTCTGGGTGCGTGGACCCTGAAGCCTGAACTCGTCTCCATGAACGCGGGCGGACAGACGATCGGCCGCGACAAGCTGGCTGAGATGGACAGCGATTTCAGCGGGCTCGCCGCGGATGGCCCGTTCGGATCGCGCCGAGACCGATCGGACGACGAACAGACGGCGTCGTGCTACGAACCCGGCGTCGATGCAAAGGCCGACATCCGGGAGGTGCTGAACCGCGGGTTGATCGAGAATTGTACCGTGACCGACGAGACGCGGGAGGGCAACACGCGCCGCGCGGTGCTGACTTGCCCTTATGAACGCTTCGGTTCCACGGGAAAGGCGACCATCGCCACGACCGCACGCCTGGATGCCGACGCGGCAAACACCGACATCCGCATATCGCTCGACGTCCAGAAATCGTCAGGCGCGACGGAGCGGATGACCCTGCGCTTCGAGGTCAAGGCGACGCGCACCGGTGACTGCGGATCGAGCTGACCGTCAGCGAAGCAGCGCAAGTGCGACCGGTATGCTCAGAATTGCCAGCAGGGCGGGCGCGCAGCTCAGGTCGAAACAGCCGCTGAGTTCTACTCCCGCGTCGACTACACCATCGGCAGATTCTCGCGTCCAGCGACGCCACCAAGGGCGCGGACGCGGCAGCGACCTCACAACGGTAACGTCCATGCCGCGGCTGCGCCACTAGGGGTGCCGCCGCGGCTTGGCCTTCTTCAGAGCGTGCGCTCGCGCAGTTCGACCTCGAACGTCTCCAGGAAGTCGCCCGCCTTGATGTCGGTGAAGTTCTGCGTGAACGTCACGCCGCACTCCAGCCCGGCGCGAACCTCGGGGACGTCATCCTTGAATCGCCGCAGGGATGCGATCTCGCCCTGATAGATGATGACGTCGGCGCGCGTGATGCGCGCCTTGAGCGCCTTGCGGATAACGCCTTCGACCACGAGCAGACCCGCCGCGCGACCGGTCTTGCCCGCGGAAAAGACCTCGCGGATTTCGGCGCGGCCGACCACCGTCTCGAACGCTTCGGGGCCGAGTTCACCGGCCATGCCGGCGCGGATCTCGTCGGTTAGGTCATAGATGACGTCGTAATATTTCAACGCCACTTTCTGCCGCTCGGCGATCTCGCGCGCCTTGGAATTGGCCCGCACGTTGAACCCGATGATCGGCGCGCCCGACGCACCCGCCAGCGTAACATCCGATTCGGTGATCCCCCCGACACCCGAATGCAGGATGCGCGCGCGGATCAGGTCGGTCGAGATCTTGTTGATCGACGCGACGATCGCCTCGACCGTCCCTTGCGTGTCCGCCTTCACGACCAGCGGATATTCGATCGCCTGCTTGTCCTTGAGTGCGGAGAACATGCTCTCCAAGCTCGCGGGCGCCGAGGTCGTGCGCTTCTGCGTCACCACGCTCTGACGATATTCGGCGACCTCGCGGGCGCGGGCCTCGTTCTCGACCACCGCCAGCGGATCACCCGCCTGCGGCACGCCCGACAGGCCCAGCACCTCGACCGGCATCGACGGGCCGGCTTCCTTGATCTGGCGCCCCTTATCGTCGACCAGCGCGCGGACCTTGCCGCTCTCGGCGCCCACGACGAACACGTCGCCGACGCGCAGCGTCCCACGGTTGACGAGCACGGTCGCGACTGGCCCGCGGCCCTTGTCGAGCTTCGCCTCGATCACCGTGCCCTCGGCCGGGCGGTCGGGATTGGCGCGCAGCTCCAGCAACTCGGCCTGCAGCTGGATCTTCTCGATCAGCGCGTCGAGCCCGATCTTCTTGAGCGCGGACACTTCGACGTCCTGCGTGTCGCCGCCCATCTCCTCGACGACGATCTCGTGCTCCAACAACCGCTCGCGAACCTTCTGCGCATTGGCCTCATGCTTGTCGATCTTGTTGATCGCCACAATCATAGGCACCCCCGCCGCTGTTGTATGATTAATGGCCTCAATGGTTTGCGGCATCAGTCCGTCATCCGCCGCCA
This sequence comes from Sphingomonas sp., assembly GCA_036386955.1. Taxonomy (GTDB): domain Bacteria; phylum Pseudomonadota; class Alphaproteobacteria; order Sphingomonadales; family Sphingomonadaceae; genus Sphingomonas. The sequence goes on from DASVUT010000116.1 coordinate 2,194, forward strand.
CTGTCAAGATAACGATATCGGTGATGTCAGCACCGCGAGCGCGCATCTGCGTGAACGCTTCGTGGCCCGGCGTGTCGAGGAAGGTGATCCGCGACTTGTCCTTCATCTGCACCTGATAGGCGCCAATGTGCTGGGTGATGCCACCCGCTTCGCCACGCACGACATCCGTCCCACGCAGAGCGTCGAGCAGCGACGTCTTGCCGTGATCGACATGGCCCATGATGGTGACCACCGGCGGACGCGGACGCAGCGACTCGACGGGATCCTCGGTCGTGTCGATCGCCAGGTCGATGTCGCTGGCGGACACGCGGACCACATTATGACCGAACTCGGTCACCAGCAGCTCGGCCGTATCCTGATCAATGAGCTGGTTCATGGTAACGGGCGAGCCCATCTTGAACAGCGTCTTGACCAGATCAGCGCCCTTTTCCGCCATACGGTTGGCGAGTTCCTGGACGGTGATCGCCTCGGGCACCTGGACGTCGCGAACCTGCTTGGCCTGCACCTCGCGCGCGCCGCCGAAGCCGCGCTTTTCCTTCTCGCGCGCCCGCTTAAGCGCGGCAAGGCTGCGCGAGCGGGCGCCATCGTCGCCGAGCGCGCGATTGACGGTCAACTTGCCGCCGCGACGCTCGTCACCCTTGCGGTCACGCTGCTGCGGACGGCTGGGCGGCGCATTGCGCGGCGTGGCCACGCCCGACGGGAGCGAGCGCGGCGACCCGGAGGCGGACGAGGACTGCGCCGGCGTCGGAGCAGCCGCCGCGGGCGGTTCCACGGGCTTTGGCTGCGGCTTGGGAATTTCCGGCCGTGCAACCGGCGAAAAGCGGCGCGGTGCCGGCATCGACGGATCGCGTGTCAGCCCCAATGGCGCGGGCGCAGGAGCCGGAGCGACAGGCACCGGTGGTGGCGTGGGCGCGGCAGCGACAGGCGCGGGTTCAGGTGCGGCCGCCACGGCGGGCTCGGGTGCCGGAGTCGGCTCTGGCGTGGGTATCGGCGCACGCTCGACCGGACGGAAGCCACGGCCAGGACCCACAGAGATCGTCGGCGCTTCAGCCACAGGCGGCGCCGGCGGCGCGACGGGCGCAGGTGCCTCCGCAACGGGTTCAGGCGCAGGCTGTACCCGCTCGGCCGCACGTGCAACCTCCGCGGCGCGCGCAGCTTCGGCGGCGCGGGCGCGATCGGCCTCTTCGCGGCGGCGCGTTTCCTCCAGCGAATGCATCCGCTGGTCCTCGGCCTCGCGCAGCAGCATCGCCTGACGCTCCTGCGCCGACATCTGAACAGCCGGGCGGGGCGCGGCGGCGGGCGCCGCGGGCGCGGGTGCCGCGTCCACAGGTGCTGGTGCCGCAGGCGTTTCCACCGGAGCGGCCTCGCCAGGACGGCCAAGCACGCGGCGGCGCTTCGTTTCGACGATAACCGTGTTCGACCGGCCATGGCTGAAGCTTTGCTTCACCTTGCCCGTCTCAACCGTGCGCTTCAGCCCCAGCGGCGCGCGCATGCCGAGCTTCGGCTTGTCGTTGTCGGTGTCGCTCACTCAAATTCCTCGTGCACAGTCGCGGCCGGTCGGGCGTCCCGCAGCGGGGGCGCCGATGCGCCTTGCGAGGCCGTTTCGCAAGAGGCCGGGTGGGAGTCCGTCGCACTGGCGCCGGAGAATCCCGATAAAGGTTCTGGTCCGATGAAGTGCAGCCAGCGGTCGAGCGCATCACTCACCCGCATCGCCGCAGCACGGTCGGTCAACGCCAGATGTACCACGTTTTCGCGGCCCAGCGCCATTGACAATATGGGGCGAGCGACCGGCAGTGCCAAGCCCTTGAGGTCCGATCCTTCCTGATCCGATCCCATCCGCCACGCCTGGGCCAGCTTGCGGCACCCGTCCGGGCTGGCATCGGCCGCGTGATAGAGCGCATGGAGCTGCCCTCCACGCGCCGCTGCCTCGATGCGGTCGGCTCCGGTCAGCAGCGATCCTCCGCGCGCCTCCAGCCCCAGCCGGTCGAGCGCATTGCGTTCGAGCGCGGCGGCGATGCGGGCGGGGAGGTCCTCCGCTAGCTGGAACTCGCCCGTCTTGAACGCGCGCGCGAGCGCCCCGCGCAGGCGTCCCTTCTTATAGCTCGCCTCCAACTCCGCGCGAGTCACCCCGATCCAGGCGCCGCGCCCGGGGGCTTTGGCCCGAACATCGGGGAGAACCTGCCCGTCCGGCGCAAGCGCCAGCCGGATCAGATGCGCCCGCGAATTACGGTCGCGGGTGAGAATGCACGAGCGGATGGGATCGGTCATGCCGGGCCCTCCCCGCAGCCGTCATGCTGAACTTGTGTCAGCATCCATGGCGCACCGCCTCGCTCGCGACGATCGGCTGTAGTTCGCAGGACCTCCCATGGACCCTGAAACACGTTCAGGGTGACGGCTGTAGTGGCGCGACTCAGAGACTCATTGTTCGGTGTCCGCATGCGCGTCCTCCGAGTCGGCGGGCGCGTCGGAGGACTCGGGTGCAGGCGCTTCGTCCTCGAACCAATGCGCGCGGGCGGCCATGATGATCTCGTTGCCCTGTTCGTCCGACAAGCCATATTCGGACAGGATGCCGCCCTTGGGCTCGGGTCGCTTGGGCGCATCGTCGTTGCGGCGACGCGGCTCGACGCGCTTCTTTTCGACCAGTTCGTCGGTGGCCAGATCGGCCAGGTCGTCGAGCGTCTTGATCCCAGCCTTGCCCAGCGTGACCAGCATCGCCTCGGTCAGATAGGGCAGCTCGGCCAGCGAGTCCTCGACACCCATCGCGGTACGTTCCTCGCGATTGGCGGCCTCGCGCCGATCGAGCGCTTCGGATGCGCGGCTCTGCAACTCATCGACCAGTTCCTCGAGACCCTCGATCCCGGCCAGCTCCTCGGGCTCGACATAGGCGACCTCTTCGAGGTTGGTGAAGCCTTCGGCGACGAGCAACTGTGCCAGCGTCTCATCGACGTCCAGCTCCTTCTCGAACATCGTCGAACGGTCGACGAACTCTTTCTGGCGCTTCTCGGACGCGTCCTGTTCGGTCAGGATGTCGATCGCCTTGCCGGTCAACTGCGATGCGAGCCGGACATTCTGCCCGCGACGTCCGATGGCGAGGCTCAACTGGTCGTCGGGCACGACGACCTCAATCCGATCCTCTTCCTCGTCGATGACGACGCGGCTGACGCTGGCGGGCTGGAGCGCGTTGACGACGAAGGTCGCGGTGTCGGGCGACCAGGGGATGATGTCGATCTTTTCGCCCTGCATTTCCTGAACGACCGCCTGCACGCGGCTGCCCTTCATGCCGACACAGGCGCCGACCGGATCGATGGAGCTGTCGCGGCTGATCACGCCGATCTTGGCGCGGCTGCCCGGATCGCGCGCGGCCGCCATGATGGTGATGATGCCGTCGTAGATTTCGGGCACTTCCTGCGCGAACAGCTTCTTCATGAAGTCGGGATGCGCGCGGCTGAGGAAGATCTGCGGCCCTCGAACCTCCTGCGACACCTTTAGGATCAGGCTGCGGATGCGGTCGTTGACGCGCACGACCTCGCGCGGGATCTGCGCGTCGCGACGGATCACGCCTTCGGCCCGGCCCAGATCGACCACGACATGGCCGAATTCGACGCGCTTGACGACGCCGGTGATGATCTCGCCCTGACGGTCCTTGAACTCTTCATACTGGCGCGCACGCTCGGCATCGCGGACCTTCTGGAAGATGATCTGCTTGGACGCCTGCGCCTGGATGCGCCCGAATTCGATCGGCGGCAGCGGGTCGACGATATAATCACCGACAACTGCACCCGGCTGCAGCTTCTGCGCCTGCGCGACATCGACCTGGGTGAAGTAATTGTCGACCGCCTCGACGACCTCCACGACGCGCCAGAGCCGCAGGTCGCCCGTGGTCGAATCGAGCTTCGCACGGATGTCGTTTTCAGCACCGTAGCGGTTCTTGGCGGCGCGTTGGATCGCGTCCTCCATCGCCTCGATCACGATCGCGCGGTCGATCATCTTTTCGGTCGCAACCGAATTGGCGATTGCGATCAGCTCGGCGCGGTTGGCGGTGGCGGTGCCGGTAAAGGCGGGGGCAGCCATCAGTTCGTTTCCTCTGCTTGCGTATCGTCGGACACGTCTTCGAATTCGTCGGCCCCTTCGGTCGAAAGGGGCTGGGTCGCGGCGATCAGCCGGTCGGTGATCAGCAGCTTGGCGTCCGCGATCTGATCGAGCGCGATCGTCATAGCGACATGCCCGCGCACCGCGATCGTCACCCGGTCGTCCTGCGCCCCGACGAGATCGCCGGTCAGGATCTTGCGATTGTCCATCTTCTCCACCAGCGTGATCCGCGCCTCGTGCCCGGCCCAGTCGGCATAATCCTTTGCGCGGGTCAGCGGACGGTCAATGCCGGGCGAAGAAACCTCCAGCCGGTACGCGCCCTCAATCGGGTCGCGCCCTTCCGCTTCCAGCGCGTCGAGCAGATCCGAGATACGGCGCGACAGCTCGGCGCAATCCTCGATCTTCAACTGCCGCGTTTCAGGGCGCTCGGCCATGACCTGGAGCGTCGGATCCGACGTGCCACCGAACATCTTCACGCGCACCAGATCGAAGCCGAGCGCACGTGCTTCGGGTTCGATCAGATCATGCAGCAGCGCGATATCGGCCATGAAGGTCCCAGTTAAGCGTGATCGGCACCGCAGGGCGGGCCCTGCAGTCTCTTGGCATCGGCGATGTAAGAGAGTGCCGCTGCTATACGCCGCACGATGATCTCGCACAAGCCCGCGACGGAACCGGCGCGCGGTGCTAATGTTGACCGCGCAAGCCATATCGATCCGGGAGCCATTGTGACCATCACGACGCGATCCATCACCTTTGCCGCAGCCCTTCTCGCCTCCAGCGCCTGCTCCGCTCAGCCGCAACAGGTCGCCACACCCGCCCCTGCCGGTACCCCCTTCACGGTGACCCCGGTCGCAGATTTCGACGCGCCCTGGGCGATGACCTTCCTGCCGGACGGTCAGATGCTAGTGACTGAGAAGGATGGGCGCATGATCCTGGCGCAAGCGGTCAATGCGAACGGTCAAGGCGTGTCGATCAAGCGACCTGTCTCGGGGGTGCCTGCCGTGGACAGCGCAGGTCAGGGTGGACTCATGGACGTCGTCCTCTCACCGAGATTTGCTCAGGATCAGACAATATACTTCTCCAGCTCCGTCGCGGGACCAGGAGGTAAAGGCGTGGTGCTTTGGCGCGCGCGCCTGGCCGACACGCCTCGTGCAGAGCCGCGCCTTGAAACCGTGACGGAGCTGTTCCGCGCAACACCCTTCGTAGAGGGCGACGGTCATTATTCCGGCCGAATCGCCTTTTCACCGGACGGGCAATATCTGTTCTTCACCAATGGCGAACGGCAGAAGTTCACGCCTGCGCAGGACAAGTCCGCCACGCTCGGCAAGGTGCTGCGCCTGACGCTCGACGGCAAGCACGCCCCCGGCAACCCGCTCGCCGCGCAGGGCTTCCGGCCTGAGGTCTGGAGCTACGGTCACCGCAACCTGCTCGGCATCGCCTTCGATGCGCAGGGCAATTTATGGGAGCAGGAAATGGGTCCCAAGGGCGGCGACGAGGTCAATCTGATCCGCGCCGGCGCGAATTACGGCTATCCCAATGTGTCGAACGGCGACCATTATGACGGCCGCGACATTCCCGATCACAAGCCCGGCGACGGTTACGAAGCGCCCAAGGTGTCGTGGAACCCGGTGATCTCGCCCGGCGGGCTTATGATCTATCAGGGGGCGCTGTTTCCGCAGTGGAAGGGCGATGCCTTTATTGGCGGACTGTCGTCCAAGGCGCTGGTGCGCGTCGACCTGAACGGCACTAATGCCGCCAAGGGCGATCAATGGGATCTGGGCGCTCGCATCCGGGAGGTCGAAGCGGGGCCGGACGGCGCGATCTATGTGCTGGAGGATGGCGGCCGCGGGTCACAGGGGCGGCTGCTCAAGCTGACGCCGCGCGAATGATGGGATGATCGATATGCGTCACCGCCACGGCCTCGCGCTCCTCCTCGCGCTCGCCGCTTGCGGCGGCGGCGACGGTGGCGGCAGCGGTGACGTGTCGGTCGTACCTGGCCCGGCCCCCTCCCCCAGCACGTCGCCGACCACCACGCCCAGCCCTGCCCCGCCGACGGTCGCGGTCACCAGGACCAACGTGGCGACGCTCAGCAATCCTTGGGCAATGGTGTTCCTGCCCGACGGGCGGATGCTGGTGACCGAGCGCGGCGGGCGGCTGCGGCTGATTACCACCGCAGGGCAGGTGTCTACCGTGGAAGGAACGCCGGCGGTCGTGACCGCCGGGCAGGGCGGGCTGCTCGATGTGGCGCTCGACCCCGCCTTCGCGACCAACCGGCTGATTTACCTTAGCTTTGCCGAGGCGGGACCGGGCGGAAGCGGTCTTGCGGTCGCACGCGGCACGCTCGACGCGGACTCGACAGCGCTCAGCGGCGTCCAGACGATCTGGCGGCAAGCGCCCAAGATCGCGAACGACACGCGCCATTTCGGCGGGCGCATGGCGTTCGCGCCCGATGCTACGCTGTACGTCACGGCAGGCGAACGGCACCAGGGATCACCCGCACAGGACCCGACCGGTACGCTCGGCAAGATCATCCGCATCAACCGCGACGGCACT
>DASVUT010000117.1:0-3508 GCA_036386955.1 Sphingomonas sp.
CGGCGGATCGGCCCAGGTCGACTGGGATCTGGGCGGGGCGTCGCTGACCTCGATCACGGCCTATCGCGAGTACAAGGCCGGTGGTGCCGCCGACATCGATTACAGCAATGTCGACATCACCTATCGCGACGAAGGGACATCGCGTCAGTTCAAGACCTTCACGCAGGAACTGCGTCTGCAGGGCTCGTTGTTCGAGGGGAAGCTCGACTGGTTGATCGGCGGCTTCTATTCGAACGAGAAGCTGCGCCTCGTCGACACGGCGAAGTTCGGCACGCAATATGGTGCGTTCGCCGCCTGCCGTCTGGTCGCGACGGCCAACCCGCTCGAAGCCTTGCAGAACCAGGCCAATCCGGGTTGCCTTGGCAACACGCCGTCGGCAGCACTGGGGGGTGCAACCGCGCGACAGGCGCTGGGCGCGGGCTTTGGGACACTGGCTCCTGCGGTGCTCGCCGGGCTCGATCGCCTATCGACGATCAACAATGTCGGCGACATCGCGGCGAACTATCGCCAGACCAGCGAAAATTACGCCTTCTTCACGCACAACATCTTCAACGTCACCGACACGCTGTCGCTGACGCTTGGCCTTCGCTACACCAACGAAGCCAAGGATTTCAGCGCGACCTTCAACAACAACAACACTGTCTGCCCGGTCCAGCAGCAGCAGCTGTCGCCTCTGATCGCCAATGCGGCGGTGCCCGCGGCGGCGCGGGCCTATATCGGCGCGATCGTCACCTTGAGCTGCACGGGCAACAGCTCGTCCACGCTCAACGCCCTCAACCCCACCGACAGCTTCGATGACGGTGAGTTCACCGGTACGGCGGTGGTGTCGTGGAAGCCCACGCCGCGCCTGCTGACCTATGCGTCCTATTCGAAGGGGTATAAGGCCGGCGGCTACAATCTGGATCGTTCCGATCTGGGCGGCCCGAACGGCGTGTTCGGCCCGCGCTCCAACGCCGATGCGTCGGGGCTGCGGTTCGACGCCGAGAAGGTCAATGCGTACGAAATCGGTGCCAAGTACAATGTCGGTCGCGCCTTCAGCCTGAACGTCGCCGCGTTCCGTCAGGAGTTCCAGGATTTCCAGCTGAACTCGTTCAACGGCTCGGTCTTCGTCGTCCAGAACATCCAGGCGTGCTCCAATGACCTGAACGGTCTCGACCGCGACAACGCCCCGGCGGTGCCGGGCTCGGGGTCTTGCGTGGGCGATGCCGATCGTCGCGGCGTGATCTCGCAGGGCGTGGAATTGGAAGCGACGCTGAGCCCGATCCGGGATGTCAACTTTACCGCGGGCTACACCTATTCCGACACCTATTTCCGCAACAATCTGGTCGGCAGCTCGTCGGGCGAGCCGCTTGATCCGGGTCTCTTCCTGCTGCCGGGTAATCAGCTGTCGAACGCGCCCAAGAACGTGGTCACCACCTCGTTCACCTACACGCCCGACATCGGCAACAGCGGCATCTCGGGGCTCCTCTACGTCGATAGCCGCCTGACGTCGGACTATAACACCGGCTCCGACCTGGCACCGGAAAAGGCGCAGGAAAGCTTCGTGCTGGTCAACGCACGCATCGGCCTGCGCGGCCCGGATCAGCTCTGGGCGCTCGAGCTGTTCGCGCAGAACGTGTTCAACGTGAACTACAGCCAGGTGGCGTTCAACACGCCGTTCCAGGGTGCCGGATCGCGTGCCAACGTCCAGAGCTTTGGCGGGACCGGCAACGCGCTCTACTCGGCTTTCCTGGCCGAGCCACGCACCTATGGCCTGACGCTGCGCACGCGCTTCTGATCACCATGAACTGAACAGGGGCCGGATTGCCGCAGGGCAGTCCGGCCCTTTTCACGTCAATCGCCTCCGCCGCAGCCGCCTCCGCAACCGCTGCAATCCCCGGTGTCACAGTCACCGCCGTCCGCGCTCACGCCCATGTCGCCGCCGTCCCCTCCGTCGGCGGCCCGGCGCCGCTTGGTTTCCTGCGTGCGCCAAACGCCAACAGCGGCCACCGCGAGCAGGATTACGGCGATCAGGACCATGGGCAGATAGAGTGGCCCTTCGGCCGCCGCGGCCATGCTGAGCATGGCCGCGGCGGGGAGGGCGCACAGTGCCGCGCGCCGTCGCGGGATGATCCATTGCGTCCGCCGATCCGCGCGGACGAACGATCCGGCGAAGCGGTCTTCGGGCGCGGGCCAGATCGCCGCGGGCGGGTCCTCGCTGAACACCTCGGCGTAGCGCGTCAGCGTCGCCTCATACTGCCGCCGGTATCGGTTCGCTTCGTCCGCCCCGCCCTGCGTCGGGCCATGGTGCAGCGGCTGCCCCAGGATAGCCCCGCACAGGTCGTCCCAGTAGCTGCGCGTATAGGACAGATGGAGATGCCATGCTTGGTCGACGGCATCGGACGGGGTCATCGAACCCGTCGTCGCGGCCAGATAGAGGAAGCGGCGATACTCCCGCAGGACGTCGGTGGCATAGGCCTGCCTCCACCCGTTTTCCGCGGCGAGACGATCGACGAAGGTCACCCGGGCACCGGGCGGGTCGATGGCGAGTGCCTCGATCGAGGCAAGCAGGTCCGTGCTCATCTCCTACTTAGATAGTGGGTATTCGTTACGCCTTCATGACGTTGGCCACGCGGCTGCCGGTCACGCCGGCGGCTGCCACAGCTCGATCGCATTGCCTTCGGGGTCGTGGATGCGCGCGAAGCGGCCGGTGTCGGGGTGGTCCCAAGCCGCGTCCGTCCTCACGGCGATGCCGGCGGCTGACAGCGAGGCGATCAGCGCGTCGATGTCGCTGACCCGCAGGTTCAGCATCCATTGCTTGTCGGCGGCGAAATAGTCGGTCGTGTTCTTGAAGGGCGCGAACACCGTCGGCCCGCCCTGCGCCTGCCAGTACCATTCACTGGCGTCGCCCGCCCCATCGGCGGCACAGCCCGCGCCGATCCCCAGATGCGTCCGGTACCAGGCGTTCAGCGCATCCGGGTCGCGCGCGCGAAAGAACAGCCCACCAAGACCCAGCACCGGCATGTCACATCTCCTCCGATCACGCGGCCAAATCTAAGGCCTCTCCGGCGGCCGCGTCCAGCAAGCGTTTCTCCAGCGCTTTCAGCCGCGCGGGCGCCGTGATCCGGTCGCCCGTCAGGTCGGTCAGGTAGAAGGTGTCGACCGCACGCTCCCCGTACGTCGCGACATGCGCCGAGTGCAGCGTCACGCGCGACTGGAACAGCGCTAGCGCCAACTGATGCAACAGCGCCGGGCGGTCGCGCGCATTGACTTCGATCACCGTGAACCGGTTCGACGCGCGGTTGTCGATCAGCACATTGGGCGCGATCGTGAAGGCATCGGCACGGATGCGCGCGCACGGCTTGGCGACGAGGCGGTCGGCGAGCTGCCCGCGATTGGCCAGCGCATCCTCGATCGCGGTGCGCAGCCGCGCGAGCTGCGTCGCCTCGTCGAACGGCCGGCCCAGCGGGTCCTGGACCAGGAAATTGTCCAGCCCCATGCCGTCGCGCGTCGTGTGGATGCGCGCATC
>DASVUT010000118.1:0-10001 GCA_036386955.1 Sphingomonas sp.
ACATCCCGCAGGTGCCGTTCGACGGACAGTTCGCTACCGATATCGTGCGTGAGCAATATGACCAGGAGGAGGCTCGCGGCCAGCTGTTCGCTGGCTTCGCCGTCCTCGCGGTGGTGATCGGCTGCCTCGGGCTGTTCGGGCTCGCCGCCTTCACCGCCGAGCGGCGCACCAAAGAGATCGGCATCCGCAAGGTGCTGGGCGCGCGCAGCCGCGAGATCGTGCGCCTGCTGGTGTGGCAGTTCAGCCGCCCGGTGCTGATGGCCAACCTCATCGCCTGGCCGGTCGCATGGTGGGTGATGCGCGACTGGCTCAACGGCTTCGACGCGCGCATCGGACTGACGCCAGTGCCCTTCCTGGCGGCAGGGCTGCTCGCGCTGGTCATTGCGGTCGTGACGGTCGGCGGCCATGCTTACCGCGTGGCGCAGACCAGTCCGGTTCGTGCGCTACGTTACGAATGAGCGAGGTCATGTGGCGCCCGTTTCTTTAGATCTGTCGCAAGCGTCTGCCGCTGCGACGTCATCTTGGCGAGCACTTCATCGTCCCGATAGGTGTCGACGCGGTTCGCAGCGTCTAAGCCTCGTGAAATGTTGACCGTCGCGCTCGTTCAGCACCCGCCAGTGTTCCTCGATCTGCCGGCGAGCACGGCGCGCGCGGTGGCGCTCGTCGCGGAGGCGGCGCGCAACGGGGCGGGGCTGGTCGTCTTTCCGGAAACGTGGCTGCCCGGCTATCCGGTCTGGCTGGACGACGCACCCGACGCGGCGCGGTGGGGACACGGCCCTGCGGAGGCGCTGTTCCGCCACCTGTTCCAGCACGCCCCGGCATTGGACGGGCCGGAGCTGGCGATGCTGGCGACGGCCGCCGTCGAGCATGGCGCGGACGTGGTGATGGGCGTGCACGAGCGACGCGGGGGCACGCTTTACAACAGCATCGTCTCGCTCGGATCGGACGGCTCGCGCCACCTCCATCGCAAGCTGTCGCCGACCTATAATGAACGGCTGATCTGGGGTTCCGGCGACGGCAGCACGATGGGCGTCTGGGATCGGCCCTATGGCAAGGTGGGGGCCCTTGTCTGCTGGGAGCATTGGATGCCGCTGGTCCGCGCGGCGATGCACGCCCAGGAGGAAACGCTCCACATCGCGCAATGGCCCGCGGTCGGCGAACGGCATCAGCTCGCCAGCCGCACCTACGCCTTCGAAGGGCAATGCTTCGTGCTCGCGTCGGGTTGCGTCCTGACGCGCGACGACGTGCTCGACGGTTTCGATAGCGCCCGGGGCGCGGCGGAGGCGCGCGACCTGCTCGCCTCCATCCCCGCCGAGAAGCACTGGCTAAAGGAGGGCGGGAGCGCGGTGATCGGCCCGGACGCGGAATATCTGGTGAAGCCCGTCCATCGCGATCCGGTCACGATCATGGCGACTTTCGACCCAGCGCAGGCGAAGCGCAGCCTCTACCTTGACGTCCACGGCCATTACGCGCGGCCAGACATATTCGAGCTGCACGTTAACACCACGCGGCGCGACGGGGTGCGGTTCACCAGCGACTAGCGGGCGGCCTCGGATGGTCGGATGGTCGGATCGCTCAGCCTGCATGCACGGCACGCATCGAAACCATGCGCGACCGGTGCATTGGCCGGATTACAGCCGAGTGCGACAAGGTGCCACCTAATGCCCGATCGGAGTACCCCTGTGCCGACACTCCACCTTCCGTCCATTATCCGGACGCTGACGCCGCTCGCGACGGTACTCGCGGCCGCGTGCGGGCCGACGGGCGGGGATAGGTCCGCGCCCGCGCAGGTTCGCGCCATCCGCACCGTTCCCGTCGCGTCCACGTCGAGCGCAGACGCGCCGGTGGTTGTCGAACTCTACCAAAGCCAGGGCTGTTCGTCCTGCCCACCGGCCAACGCCAACGTCAACGCACTCGTCGACCGGCCCGACGTGCTCGCGCTGTCGTTCGGCGTGACCTATTGGGACAAGCTTGGCTGGACCGACAGCTTCGCCCGGCCCGAATACACCGCGCGGCAATGGGACTATGCCAAGACCGCGGGCCGGGGCAACGTCGCGACGCCGCAAGTGGTGATCAATGGGGGTGACAAGCCTATCGTCGGTTCGAACCCCAAACAGCTCACCGCCGCCATTTCCGCCGCCGGTTCGCCCAAGGGCGGGCCGGAGATCTTGGTCGCAGCCGAAGCCGTTCGGCTGGGCGCGGGCAAGGGCGCATCGACGGTGTGGCTGGTCCGTTACGACCCCAAGGTCCGCCAGGTCGCGATCAACGCGGGCGAGAATGGCGGCCGGACGCTGCCGCACCGCGCCGTGGTCCGCCAACTCGTGAGGCTCGGGGACTGGAAGGGCGCACCCGTCCAGTTCGCGCTGCCGAGCGCCACCGAGCCGGGACTCAAGAGCGCGGTACTGGTGCAGCGCGGCGCGGGCGGGCCGATCACCGCGGCGCGGCGGGTCTGACGCCGTGGCCACCGCACCCGCCATGATCGGCGACGCACCGGCGCGGTCGGATGGACCCTCCGGCCGCTGGATATTCCGCCATCGTGCCTCCACGCGCATCTGGCACTGGACCAACACGGTCCTGCTCCTCGTCATGTTGATGAGCGGACTCATGATCTTCAACGCGCATCCGCGCCTGTATTGGGGCGAATATGGCGCGAACACGGACACGCCCTGGCTCTGGATCGGCCCCACGCCGCAAGGTGGCGGGCATGTGCTGATCGGGTCATCGATCGACATCCAGACCGGCGGCGTGCTCGGCCGATCGACCAACAAGGATGGCGGCGTGAGCACGCATGCGTTTCCGTGGTGGGCGACGATCCCGTCGGGGTACAGCCTGGCGGCGGCGCGGCGGTGGCATCTGAGTTTCGCGTGGCTCTTCGTGCTGACGACGATCGCCTATGCCCTCGTCAGTCTGGCGAACGGTCATCTGCGCCGCGACCTGATGCCCAAGCGGCGCGAACTAAGCCCGCGTCATCTGTGGCGCGACATCGTCGACCATCTGAAGCTGCGGTTCCACGACGGCGAGCCCGGGCAGTACAACATCCTGCAGAAACTGACCTACGGGCTGGTGTTGTTCATCCTGCTGCCCGGCGTGATCCTGACCGGGATGACCATGTCGCCCGCGTTCGACGCGGCCTTCCCGTGGCTGCTCGACCTGTTCGGGGGACGCCAGTCGGCGCGCTCGATCCACTTCATCTGCACGGCCGGGTTCGTCGGCTTCATCGTCGTCCACCTGATCCTGGTGATGCTCGCCGGGCCCTTGAACGAGATCAGGTCCATGATCACCGGCCGGTTCCACGTCCACGAGATCAAGGGGCACGAGATCAAGGGGCACGGGATCAAGGGCCGCGAGACCCGGGGAGAGCAGGCATGATCACGCGTCGAGGCCTGTTCGGATCGCTGGGCCTGGGGGCCAGCGGGCTGTTGTTGTCGGGATGCGACCGGGTCGCCGCCACGCCCGCGTTTCGCGGCTTCGTGGAAGGGGCGGAGGGGCTCACGCTCGACTTCACCCGCCTCGTTTCCGCACGCGACGCGCTGGCGCGTGAGTTCACGGCGGCCGACCTGTCACCCGTGTTCCGCTCCAACGGCACCATGATGCCTGGCACCTCGGGATATCAGGCGCTGCTGGCGACCGGGTTCGCCGATTACCGCTTGCGGATCGACGGGCTGGTCAGGCGGCCCTTGTCCGTGTCGCTCGAACAGCTCCGCGCGCTGCCGCAGCGCAGCCAGATCACCCGGCATGATTGTGTCGAGGGCTGGTCGGCGATCGGCGGGTGGACGGGGCCGCCGCTCGGGCCGCTGCTGCGCCGCGCCGGGCTGCTGCCGAGCGCGCGGTTCATCGTGTTCCACTGCGCCGACCTGTACGGCGGATCGCCTTATTACGAGAGCATCGACCTGGTCGACGCGTTCCATCCGCAGACTATCTTGGCGCATGCCTTGAACGGCAGCGCGCTTCCCGTGGCCAATGGCGCGCCCGTGCGGCTGAGGGTGGAGCGGCAGCTCGGCTATAAACAGGCCAAATACGTCATGCGGATCGAGGCCGTCGACAGCCTTGCGCGGATCGGTTCGGGCAAGGGCGGCTATTGGGAGGATTCCAACGACTATGCCTGGTATGCGGGTATCTAGCATCGCCGTTTGCATGGCGGCGGCGCTGACGGTCGCGTGCGGTCAGCCTTTGGTGCAAGCGCCCGCCGCCCAGCCGACATCGGCTCCGCGCCCCCAGCCGCTGTCCCTGAAGGCAGCCGACGGGGCGACCATTTATGGCCTCCACTATCCGGCGGGAAAGCCCAAGGCGGTCGTGCTGCTGTTCCACCAGGCCGGGTCGGGCAAGGGCGAATATGCGTCGATCGCGCCCAGGCTCGTCGGTGCAGGCTATAGCGCGCTCGCGATCGATCAGCGCGCGGGCGGGGCCATGTTCGGCCACAACGAAACCGCCGTCGCGCTCGGGCGCGACGCCGCCTACCCGGACGCCGAACAGGATCTCGAAGCCGCGTTCGGTTGGGCCCGCGCGCGCAAGCTGCCGATCATCCTGTGGGGCAGCAGCTATTCGGCGGCGCTCGTCTTCCGCCTCGCGGCCCGGCATCCGGGCGAGGCGGAGGCGGTGCTCGCCTTCTCGCCGGCTGAGTATCTGGACGGTCCGGCCGTTGTCCGCACCGCCGCCGCCAGGGTGAGCGCACCGGTGTTCGTGACATCGGCCGCCGAGGCGCAGGAGATCGCCGCCGCGCGCGCCCTGCTCGCCGCCTCGCCCGCGCGGGTGAAGGTCCAGCATGTGCCGCGCGCCGGAGTCCATGGCAGCTCCACCCTGATCGCGAGCAAGAACCCCGGCGGCGCGGAGGAGAACTGGCGCGCCGTCCTCTCGTTTCTGGAACGCCTGTGACCGAGCATGACCGACATATCCGCCCCCTGGTCCGTGAGGACATGCCCGCGCTCAAGCAGGTGATCGAGGGCATGGAACTCTTTCCGTCCGAGATGCTCGATGAAATGGCGAACGGGTTTCTGGGTGGCGGCGAAACGGCCGAGTTCTGGCTGACCTATGATGATGGCAATGGCCCTGTCGCGCTTGCCTATTGCTCCCCGGAACGGATGACGGACGGAACGTGGAACCTCCTGCTCATCGCGGTCGATCCCCGCCGTCACGGACAGCGGCTCGGCGCGGCCCTGATGACGCATGTGGAGCGGCGGCTCGCCGAACAAGGCGAGCGCATCCTCCTGGTCGAGACGTCGGGGCTCCCCGCGTTCGAGCGGACGCGGGGTTTCTACCACCACATCGGCTATCACGAGGAGGCGCGCATCCGCGACTATTATCAGGCGGGCGAGGACAAGATCGTGTTCCGCAAAGCTCTGTCGGGGATCGAAAGGGGCTAAAGACCCACCGCGCGATTGCCGGGCCAGGCGGTTGGTTCTGGAGCGACGCAGCCGCGGCCGCGACTGCGTCGCTCGGATCAAGCGTGGGCGATCGTCGGCGACGCGCCGACCGGGGCCACTCAAGCGTCGGCGTGCTGCACGACCGGCTTGGTCCACTCATTGCCCGCCATGAACGCGTCGAGCGGCGTGCCGACGAGGTGATTGACGTAGTTGCTCTGGATCTTGATCGAGACGCCGAGCACCACTTCGAGCACATTGCGGCGCGTGTAGCCCGCGTCGAGGAACGCCTGAACGTTCGTGTCGCTCACGAAGCCGCGATCGCGCACCACCAATGTGGTGAAGGCGTGCAGCGCCTCCAGTTTCGCGTCGGCGATCGTGCCGCCGTTGCGCAAGGCCGCGATCACGTCGTCGCCGAGCTTCTGCATCTTGGCCATCGCGGTGTGGCCGGCCATGCAATAATGGCAGTCGTTCTCGTAGATCGCGGTCATGAACACGACCTGCTGCTCGTGCTGGGTCAGCGTCGTCTTGGAGAATTCGCCCCACAGTACGCCGTGCGCGGCGAGCAGCTCGGGGCTCTCGGCCATGATGCTCTGGAGGTTTGGCACGAAGCCGAACTGGCTCTTGACGGCCGCGAGCAGCGGCTTGGAAGCGTCGGGGGCGGTGTCGGTGGTGTAGCTCTGGAAGGCGATCGTCATGGCTGAACTCCGTGTCGGGTCCGGCGCTCATCGCCGGTAACGGAGAGATGGCCTATGCGAAGAATGGAGAGTATCCGCTGGTTTGTCTTATCACCCATACGGATTAGCCATGAGTGACCGGTTCCAGGAACTCGCGCTGTTCGTTCGCGTCGCCGAGACCGGCAGCTTCTCGCGCGCCGGGCGGGAAGTCGGCATGGCGCAGCCCACGGTGTCGCGGATCATCGGTGCACTGGAGGCGCGGCTCGGCGTCAAGCTGTTGATGCGCACCACGCGCAAGGTCGCGCCGACGCAGGCAGGCGCGGCGCTGCTCGAACGTGCCCGCACCGTGTTGTCCGAGCTGGAGGAGGCCGAGGGCGCGGCACGCGGCGCCGACAGCTTCACCGGCGTGCTACGCGTCGCCACGCCCGTCACGTTTGGCGCGCGCGAGATCGCCCCGACCTTGGGGCCGTTCCTGGAGGCCCATCCCGCGCTGCGCGTGGAGCTGCTGATGGCGGACCGCCGTGTGGACCTGCTCGACGAGGGCGTGGACCTCGCGATCCGGCTGGGGCCGCTGGAGGACTCAAGCTTCGTATCGCGTCGCCTTGCGAGTGCGCCCCGCTATATCGTCGCCAGCCCGCGTTATCTCGAACAGCATGGAAGCCCCGACTCGCCGGCGCAACTCACTCAGCACCGGATCGTCTCCGACCGGAGCCCGGGGGACCCGGTCTGGACGTTCAGCGGTGGACGCGACGGCGAAACCTCGGTCAAGCTGCAGGCCCGCGTGGTCACGACATCCACCGAAGGCACGGTCGCCGCGGTGCTCGCCGGGTTGGGCTTGGCCAGCCTGTCGGAATTCGCCTGCCGCGCCGAGCTTGGGCGCGGCGAGCTGCGCCGCGTACTCGCCGACTTCAGCCTATCGCGCATGGACGTCCACGCGGTCATGCCAAGCGGCCGGCGCAGCCCCGCCAAGGCGCGCGCGTTTCTAGACCATCTCGTCGAAACGCTGAGCACGACGCGTCCGGAGTAGCGGACGCACTGTTGTGATCCGGGAAGCCGGATGAGCCGCGCATCGAACCCATGCGCAGACGGCATTTCACTCCAGGGCGGCGGCAGGCCATTCGATGATGGCCAACACAAAGGAGACCGCCATGATCACTCACCACGCCATCGCCCCCATCGCTGACCTCAGCGGACTTGCCCCCATCATCGGCAGCGCGATTTCCATGCTCGGCATGCTGATCCTCGTCGCCGGCTCCGCCGTGCCCATGATGGTCTGACCGCAAGGTCCGATCCAAGTGTCAGGGAGCGGCGGTGCCGCTCCCCGCACGCCAACTTCGGGAGCAGCCCTTATGAACCGCATCGCCAAGCTCGATCTCCTCCAGGGAGCGACGAACCCAGCCGAGCCGCACGTCGTCATCGTCGGTGCGGGCTTTGGCGGTCTCGCCGCCGCCCAGGCGCTGTGCGGCCAGGGCTGCCGCGTGACCATCATCGACCGGCAGAACCACCATCTGTTTCAGCCGCTCCTGTATCAGGTCGCCACCGCCGGGCTGTCCCCAGCCGACATCGCCGCCCCGATCCGCAGCATCGTCGCGCGCCACAAGCGGACCCAGGTGCTGCTCGACGAGGTTTCGGGCGTCGACAAGGGTGCCAAGCGCGTCCGGCTCGCGAGCGGGGCGACGGTCGATTACGACCAGCTGATCCTGGCCACGGGCGCGCGGCACAGCTATTTCGGTAACGACCAGTGGGAGGAGCACGCGCCCGGCATCAAGACGATCGACGATGCCACCCGCGTCCGGCGCACCATCCTGCTGGCGCTCGAGCGCGCCGAGACCGAGCGGCAGGAGAACCTGCCGGGCCGCGCCGAGCACCTGACCTTCGCGATCATCGGGGGCGGCCCCACCGGCGTCGAGATGGCGGGTGCCATCGCCGAGCTCACCCGCCACGCCGCCGAGATGGACTTCCGCCACATCACCCGAGACTGCGTCCGCATCGTCCTGATCGAAGCGGGGCCGCGGCTCCTGTCGACCTTTCCGGAGAAACTTGGCGAGGCCGCCCGGCGCGCGCTGGAGGGACTGGGCGTCGATGTCCGGCTGAACGGCCGCGTGACCGACATTACCGCCGACGGCGTGACGGTCGACGGCGCTTTCCTGCCCACCTGCGCCACGGTCTGGGGCGCGGGTGTTCAGGCGTCACCCGCGGCGCGGTGGCTCGACGCCCCCGCCGACCGCGCGGGCCGGGTCCAGGTCGAACCCGATCTGAGCGTGGCGGGCGAGCCCGACATCTTCGTCATCGGCGACACCGCGGCGATCAACCGCGCCGACGGCCGCCCGGTGCCGGGCATCGCGCCCGCCGCCAAACAGCAGGGCCGCTATGTCGGACGCCTTATCGCACGGCGCATCCACGGCAAGTCCGCGCCCGACGCGTTCCGCTATCGCGACTACGGCAATCTCGCGACGATCGGGCGCAAGCGCGCCGTGGTCGACTTCGGCCGCGTCACGTTGACCGGTTTGCCTGCTTGGCTGCTCTGGTCGACGGCGCACATCTATTTCCTGGTCGATTTCCGCAGCCGCTTCGTGGTCGGGGCCAACTGGTTGTGGAATTACCTGACGTTCGAGCGTGGCGCGCGGCTCATCACCGGGCTTGACCGAGCGGAGGCGACAGCCGCCGTCGAGATAGCCGGTCCTCCGGTGCGACGGGCGGCCTAGACCGCAACATCGTGCCAGACATCAGCGTCATCTTCCGGCATCCTAACATCGCTCGAAGATCGACCAATGGACCAGGAGGAACCGTGCACGCGCAACGGATCGTCGATCGCTGGTCGGATCGTATCGTCCTCCCGTCATGCCGGGTCGGGAACCTGGAGGTGCGGCTCGCGGCCTCGGCGGCCGAAGTCCGAGCCGCGCAGGCGCTACGCTACCGGGTCTTTTATCAGGAAATGCGCGCCAGGCCTGATGCACGGATGCGCCGTGCCTGGCGCGACGCAGACGCTTACGATCAATGGTGCGATCACCTGATCGTCGTCGATCACGCGGCCGGAAATGCCGCCATCGTCGGCACGTACCGGCTGATCGACGCCGGTGCGGCGGCGGCGGTCGGCGGCTTCTATGCGGCGAGCGAATATGATCTTTCCGCCCTGTTGGCGCTCCGCGAACCGGGCGGACGGGCACCCACGCTGCTCGAACTCGGCCGGTCCTGCGTCGCGCCCGCCTACCGCACGAGCGGCGCGATCATGCTGCTCTGGCGCGGAATCGCGGCCTATCTGGATGCGGCGCGGATCGACTATCTGTTCGGGTGCGCGTCGTTCCAGGGTATTGACCCGGATGCGATCGGGCAGGAGCTGGCGCTGCTCCATCACCACCACCGAGCTGCGATCGGTGTCCGCGCCCGGCCCGAGCTCCATGTGCCGATGGACCGGATCGACCGCGATGCCATCGACGCGGGTACCGCCTGGCGGCGATTACCCCCGCTCGTCCGGGGCTATCTGCAAGCGGGGGCATCGGTGGGGGAGGGTGCCTTTGTCGACCATCAGTTCGCGACGATCGACGTGTTCATGATCGTCGCGACCGCGTCGATCCGCGACCGGTATCGCAATCGGTTCGAGGCGCGACGTCAACCGGAGACTCCCTCGTCCGCCTTTACCTCGGCCAGCGCCGCCTGAATGGCGGCCCGCGCAGCCCGCGCCAGCGCCTTGCGGTCGCGGTTCAGCGCGCTCGGCAAGGGTGGGAGGAACACCAGCTCCACCCGCGCCCGGTGCGGCGCGAGCCGGACGAGGTTCGCCACCAACGACTCATCGCCGACATAAGCGCGCCGGGCTGCGTCCGAGTAGCGAATCGCGATCGGCTGCACGACGCTCGCCGCCTGCGCCGCCGCCAGCAGCGCGGAGCGGAACGGCAGGACGGCGGTCCCGTCCGACGTCGTTCCTTCTGGGAACAGGGCGAGGTTGCCGCCCGCATGGAGATGACGGGTC
>DASVUT010000119.1:0-10362 GCA_036386955.1 Sphingomonas sp.
GCCGCGCGCGCCGGCGACGCGGGCCGTGGCTTCGCCGTGGTCGCGCAGGAGGTGAAGAGCCTCGCCAGCCAGACCGCACGCGCCACCGACGACATCGCCGCCAAGATCGCCGCGATCCAGTCCGCGACGCGCTCGACCGTCGACACCAACGCCAGCATCAAGGCGACCGTCGCCGAGGTGCAGGAATCGGCCGACCGCATTCGCTACGCGATGGAGGCGCAGGCACAGACCGTCACCGCCATCACTGCCGCGGTCGACGAAACCGCGCTCGCCGCCGACAGCATGTCCGACACCATCGCCGCCATCCGCACCGATACGCAAGCCGTCGCCGGCGAGATCGACGGCGTCGGCCAGGGCTTCCACCAGTTCGATCAGCGCATGGCCGCGCTGAAGGCGAGCGCGGGCGAATTCGCGGTGAAGGTGGCGGCATGACCCCCCATCCGGTCGCCTGGATCGATGAGCGGCGCAGCGTACGCGACCGCATCCGGGATTATGACTGGGACGGCGCCATCGTGCCCGGATGCGCGCAGATCACCGCGCTGTTGCAGCCGGCCGATTACGAAACCGTCGCCACCGCGTTCTGGAACCATTATCTGACGATCGAATCCACGCGTCACTTGAGGGCCATGTTCACGCCCGAGCGGCTCGCCAAGCGCATCAAGCGGAGCGCCGATTACGGCCGGGCCAAGTTCGGGCAGCCGCTGGAAGAGGCCTGGAAGGACATAGCATACGGCGATGCCGACGCGTGCGCCGCCGCCGGCATACCGATGGGCCCGATGTGCGCGGCGATGACGATCAGCCACAGCACGATGATGCATCTACTCCAGCAGCGGCTGGGCGACGACACCGCCACGCTGTGTCGCCTCGCCGATGTGCTGATCCGGCTGTCGCTGGTCGAATTCGACCTGATCGCGACCAGGTCGGCGGCGATCGAGGCGGAGCGGGCGAAGGCGGAACGCGACACGCGCGCGTCCGCCTTTCGCGAACGCATCGCCGAATCGATCCTGTCCACCGCCAGCCTGGGCGCGCGCAGCCGGATCCAGGCCAGCGGCGCGTCGGCCTCCACCCGCGTGGTCGTCGACCGGACGGGAAGTGTCGCCATCGCCGCCGAGCAATCCGCGGTGGCGATGCGCGAAGCGGCGCAGACCGCCGCCGGGCTGATCCGCGCGATCGAGGATGCCCGTACCGAGGTCGAGGCCGCCGCCGAAATCGCGACGCGCGCCAGTTCGCAGGCGAGCCAGGCCGTCGGCATGTCGGAGACCCTGTCAGAACATGCCAAGTCGATCGAATCGATCCTGGGGCTGATCCGCGACATCGCCGGGCAGACCAATCTGCTCGCGCTCAACGCCACCATCGAGGCCGCGCGCGCCGGCGACGCGGGCCGTGGCTTCGCCGTGGTCGCGCAGGAGGTGAAGAGCCTCGCCAGCCAGACCGCACGCGCCACCGACGACATCGCCGCCAAGATCGCCGCGATCCAGTCCGCGACGCGCTCGACGGTCGACACCAACGCCAGCATCAAGGCGACGGTCGCCGAGGTGCAGGAATCGGCCGACCGCATCCGTTATGCCATGGAGGCACAGGCACAGACCGTCACCGCCATCACCGCCGCGGTCGACGAAACCGCGCTCGCCGCCGACAGCATGTCCGACACCATCGCCGCCATCCGCACCGAAACACAGGCCGTCGCCGTCGAAATCGATGCGCTGGGGGCGGGCTTTGGCGAGGTCGATGACGGGCTGGCGCAATTGAAAGCGGCGGCCGAGGACTTCGCGCGCTGACTCCCCTCTCCCCGGGCGCTTCGCGCCAGGGAGAGGAGACATGACGAACATGGGTGCGCACCCCAACGCCGCGCGTTAACAAGACCCATGACCTCTTCCCACGCCCTCCCCCGCATCCTCGTCACCGGATCGAGCCGCGGCATTGGTGCCGCCATTCTGGACAGCCTGGAGGGGCGAGCGACCGTCGTCGGCCACGCGACGCGCGACACCGCGCACCAGATCGGCGCCGACCTCGCCCAGGACGGCGCCGCGAAAACGCTGTGGCGCGAGGCACAGGATCGGCTCGGCGGACCGATCGATGTCCTCATCAACAACGCCGGTATCTTCGAGGCCAGCCCGCTCGCCGCCCATGACTGGACCGAACGCTGGGAGCGGACGATGCGCGTCAATCTGACCGCGTCCGCCGAACTGTGCCGGCTGGCGGTGCTCGACTGGCAGGAGCGCGGGGCTGGCGGCCGGATCGTCAACGTCGCCAGCCGCGCGGCCTATCGCGGCGATTCCCCGGCGCATTGGCATTATGCCGCGTCCAAGGCGGGCATGGTCGCCATGACCAAGACGATCGCCCGCGCCTATGCACGCGAACGCATCCTCGCCTTCGCCGTCTGCCCGGGCTTCACCATGACCGGGATGGCGGACGATTATCTGTCCAGCCGCGGCGGCGACAAGCTGCTGGCCGATATCCCGCTCGGCCGCGTCGCGGACCCTGCGGAAGTGGCCGACGTCGTCCGCTTCCTGGCGTTCGACGCGCCGGCGTCGATGACGGGCGCGGTGCTGGACGTGAACGGGGCAAGCTATGTCCGGTAGCTGGAAGGTCACCCTGCCCTGCACCAGGGCCGAGGCGGAGGCGATCGGCGATCTGGGCGAGTTGCCGCTCGACCCCGTGCCGACGCTGATGACGACCGAGGTCGTGCTGGACGATGCGGAGAGCTGGCGGCTGGACGCCTATTTCGCGCAGGAACCGGATCCGGCCGCGATCGCGCTGGTGGCGGGGCTGGCACCGTCCGCAGGGGCCGCGCCGGTGGTCGAGCGGCTGGCCGACGAGGATTGGGTCACGCTCAGCCAGGCGGGGCTGGATCCGCTGCATGTCGGGCGGTTCTTCGTCCATGCCGGTGACGCCGTCGCGCCGCCGGGCACGCGCAGCCTGCGGATCGATGCGGGCCGCGCGTTCGGGACCGGGCATCACGAAACGACGAGCGGATGCCTGGCGATGATCGACGCCATGACGGGCGAGCATCGGCGCATCATCGATGTCGGCACGGGCACCGGGCTGCTCGCCTTCGCCGCCGCGCATCGCTGGCCGGGTGCCGAGATCGTCGCGACCGACATCGATCCGGTCGCGATCGCGGTGACGCGCGACAATGCCGCGATCAACGGCGTGGAGGGCATCGAGCTGATCGTCGCCGACGGCGCGCTCGACGACCGGATCACCGCGCGCGCGCCGTACGACCTCGTCATCGCCAACATCCTGGCCGGGCCGCTGGTGTCGATGGCGCCTGAGCTTGCGACCATCGCCGATGCCGGCGCGACGATCCTGCTCGCAGGCTTGCTGGAAACGCAGCGCGCCGACGTGACAGCGGCCTATGCGGCGTGCGGCTGTGTCGTGGAGGCGGTGGACCGCCGCGGCGACTGGAGCGTGTTGCGGCTGCGCGCGGGGGCGAAGCGCTTCGTGCCGAGCGTGCCGTTCGATCCCAAGGGGCGGGACGGCTGGGCCTTGGACCTTTGATCATCACGCGACGGCGCGAAGGCGCGAAGATATCGTTTCACGCGGAGACGCGGAGGCGCGGAGGACGCATCTCTCCGCGAAGCGGAACTTATCCTCACACCGGAGGCTCAATCCTGCTGCCGCAGACCTCTTCTTCTCCGCGTCTCCGCGCGCCCATCTCCTTAGCCTTCGCGTGAACCAAACCGCGATTGGCCCTCACACAAAGCTCCCCTAGCATGCGCGCCATGGATGCCCGGGTTAGGACAGTTGGAAGAACCATGGCCCGCGCGCTGGCGGCGATCGTCGCGCTTGTCGTCGTGTACGCCCTGGCGGGCATGATCGGCGGCGTGCTCCCCACCAACAGGGGCTGGACCCCGCCGCAACAGGGCGTGACGATCTGGGTCGAATCCAACGGCGTCCACACCGGCATCGTCATGCCCAAGGTCGCGGCGGGCGTGGACTGGCGCGGGCTCGCGCGGCCCGAGCATCTCGCCGACCCGCGCTATGGCCGCTACGATCATGTCAGCTTTGGCTGGGGCGAGCGCGCTTTCTACCTCGAAACGCCGACCTGGGCCGATGTGAAGGCGCGCACGGTGCTGGCCGCAGCAATCGGGAGCAGCCGGACGCTCGTCCATGTCGACCACCTGCCCCGCCCCCGCGCCGGTGCCGATGTGCGCCAGGTGGTGCTGCGGCCCGACGAATATCGCCGGCTGGCGGGCCATATCGCGGCCTATGTCGTGCCGGGCGGCGCGCGGTTCCGCGGCTATGGCGGGCGCGACGCTTTCTACGAGTCGACCGGCCGCTACAGCGCGATTGCCACTTGCAACGCCTGGACGGGGCGGGCCCTGCGCGAAGCGGGCGTACGGGTCGGCGCGTGGACGCCGTTTCCGGGCGGCGTGCTGCGATGGTTCTGACCTCCCGCGCACCCTCCAAGCTCCTCTGGGCGGCCGAAGACCCGCGCGCCGCCTGGATGGTCGCGACCTGGTGGCGGCACCGGGCGACCATGGCCGCGGTGCCTCGGGGCGACGGCCGCGCGGTCATGCTGTTGCCCGGCTTGTTCAACGGTGACCGGTCCAACATCGTCCTGCGGCGCTATCTGACGCGGCTGGGCTACCGCGCGCAGGGCTGGGGATTGGGGCGCAATCTGGGCGTCCGCACCGTCGGCACCGATGCCGACCGGCTGATCGCGCGCGTCGCGGTTCTGGCGGCGGAGGCGGGGCCGGTGACATTGATCGGCGTCAGCCTGGGCGGGATCATGGCGCGGCTGGTCGCGCACCGACGCCCCGATCTGGTGCGTGCCGTCATCACCGTCGCTTCGCCCTATGCGGGGTCCGGGACAGGCGACCAATGTCTGGCGGCTGTTCGAATGGATCACGGGCGAGCGGCTGGACGACCCCGCCGTCACCGCGCGCAGTACGGCGATCGCGCAACCGCTCCCGGTCCCCGCGACCGCGATCTGGAGCCGCAGCGATGGGCTGGTCGCGGGCGCGATCTGCCGCGACGACGCGGGCCGATCGGTCGAGGTGCGCAGCGGCCATCTGGGCGTGCAGTTGAAGCCAGAGGTGCTGGTCGCGGTCGCTCGAGCGCTGAGCGAAGACGTTGGATCACGCGGTGACGCGGAGGCGCGGAGAGAAGAAGCTGGTATCCTGTCGCGCCAGCGGCTCTCATCCAAGTGACTGCGCTTCGCGCTGCGCGCGTGCTTCGTCTCCGCGTCTCCGCGCGAAATTAATCGGCGTCGCGCCCAGCCACGAAGCCCCGATAGGTCTGGCAATCCCCGTCGTCAGGCGACTTTCGGCACTTCCTTGCCCATTCCTTGCGCTCCTTGCCCTCGCGCGCCTCCGCCTTGCGCATCTTGCGGCCGTAGTTGCGGTCCGATTCCGACTGGCTGGTCGTGGTCCAGTCGACCGCCTTCCCCACCACCTGGAACGGTGCCTTCACGATCGAGGTCGCGGTCGACACGCAACCGGTGGTCAGGAGCGGGAGAAGCAGAAGAAGACGCATCACGGGGTCCTATGGCCTGAGCACCGATTTGGGGGAAGTCGGTAAAGAACCCGTCGATTCCAAGCCGCAATGCCGCCATAATCTCCCCGGCAAGATCGCCGTGCCCGGCGGGATCATCGCCGCGTACGAAGCCCGCGGCAAGGAATTGATTCTCGGCCCGGAAAGTCCAGGCATGGACACGCAAGCCCACGCCATGCGCATCGCGGACCAGCGCGCCGTCGCCCAGCATCGCCTTGTTGGGCCCGATCCCCCAGGCATAGCGCGCGATGTCGGCCAGCCCGGCAGGGGTCGCCATCGCGGCATAGCTTGCGACCGAACCATCGGCGGGGCCGCCGCGCGCGTCGAGCAACTGGATCAGCCGCAGCTTCGTCATCGCCGCGATCCGTTTCAGATTGGCGACCTCGAACGACTGGATGAACACGGGCGCATCCGCCGTCGTCCATCCGGCGCCGTGGAGCTGATCGACGAGCAGCCGATCGGTCGGATGGCCGACCGCGGCGAAATAGGTCGGGTGCTTGGTTTCGGGATAGATGCCGACGCCGTGTTTCTTGGCGAGCGTGATGATCTCGGCGAGCGTTGGCACCTGATAGCGCCCGTCATGCGCGACATTGGCGGGACGCAGCGCCGGGATGCGCTCCCTCGCGCGCAGCGTCTTCAGCTCGGCGAGCGTGAAATCCTCGGTGAACCAGCCCGTCACCGGCTGCCCGTCGATCACCTTTGTCGTTTGCCGCGCGGCGAAGCGCGGGTGGGCGGCGACGTTCGTTGTCGCACCGATCTCGTTCTCGTGGCGCGCGACGAGGACATTGTCCTTGGTCGGCACCAGATCGGGCTCGATCACATCGGCCCCTTGCGCGATCGCCAGTTCATAAGCTGCCAGCGTATGTTCGGGCCGTTCGCCACTGGCACCGCGATGCGCGATCACGATCGGGGGGGATAAAGGCTGCACGCGCCGATCCTGCGCCGGTGCCGCGCCGGACGCCAGAACCATCGCGGAGGGCAGCGCGGTGATAGTCGCTCGCAACAGGAAACCCGGGGCCGTCATCGCGTTCTCCATCCATCTCCAGCGGGGGGCGGATGCATGTATTTCACGATCAATGGTCAGGCGTATGACGCCGATGTCGATATTCGAACCTCCCTGCTCGATCTGTGCCGGGAGCATCTGGGGCTGACCGGGTCCAAGAAGGGATGCGACCAGGGCCAGTGCGGTGCGTGCACGATGCTGGTCAACGGCCGCCGCATCAATGCCTGCCTGACCTTGGCGGTGATGCACCAGGACGACGAGATCGTGACCATTGAGGGTTTGGGTCAGGTCGGGAGCCTCCATCCGCTGCAGGACGCGTTCGTCCGCCACGACGGTTATCAGTGCGGCTATTGCACACCCGGCCAGATCTGCTCCGCGGTCGGAATGCTCGACGAAGTCGCCAAGGGGTGGCCGAGCCAGGCGAGCGACGACCTGACCACCGCGACGCTCGACGATGCCGAGATTCGCGAACGCATGAGCGGTAATCTGTGCCGCTGCGCCGCGTATCCCAACATCGTCGATGCGATCCGCGAGGTCGCCGGGCTGGGCGACCGCGATCCCGCCGCGCAATCCGGCCGGGAGGTCGCGGCATGAAGAGCTTCGACTATGCGCGCGCCGACACGGCAGAGGCCGCGGTGGAACAGGCATCGCGCACGTCCACGCGCTTCATCGCCGGTGGCACCAACCTGCTCGACCTGATGAAGCTGCAGATCGAGACGCCCGACACGCTGGTCGACATCAGCCGCCTGCCGCTGAGCGCGATCGAGGCGCGCGCCGATGGCGGCCTGACGATCGGGGCGCTGGCACCCAATAGTGACCTTGCCGCCGACCCGCGCGTCATCGCCGGGTACGAGGTGCTGGCCCGCGCGCTGCTGGCCGGGGCGACGGGGCAGTTGCGCAACAAGGCGTCGACGGCGGGCAATCTGCTTCAGCGAACCCGCTGCTATTATTTCTACGACACCGCCATGCCCTGCAACAAGCGCGAACCCGGCACGGGTTGCGCGGGGCGCGACGGGTACAACCGCATCCTGGCGGTATTGGGGACGAGCCCCAACTGCATCGCCACGCACCCGTCGGACATGGCGGTGGCGATGCGCGCGCTGGACGCGACGGTGGTGACGCTAGGCCCCGACGGCGATCGGCGGCGCATCGCCATCGGCGACCTGTACCGCCTGCCCGGCGACACGCCCGAGATCGAAACCTCGCTGCGCCAGGGCGAACTGATCACGCATGTCGAGCTGCCCGCCCCCATCGCCGGCGCGCGGCACCTGTACCGCAAGGTCCGCGACCGCGCGTCCTACGCCTTCGCGCTCGTGTCGGTGGCGGGCGTCGTGGCGATGGACGGCGACAGGATCGCCAGCGCCGCGCTCGCCTTTGGCGGGCTGGCGCCGATGCCGTGGCGCGACGGCGCGGTGGAGGCGGAACTCGTCGGCAAGCCCGCGACCGAGGCCAGCTTCGCCGCCGCCGCCGACGCGCTGTTGGCGGATGCGCGCGGGTTCGGGTTCAATGATTTCAAGATACCGCTCGCCCGGCGGACGCTGATCGCGTCGCTGCGCCAGCTGACGGGAGCCTGACATGGCCGGCACGGGCACCAATCTCTTTGCGAGCAGCGGCGTCGCCGGCACCCCCGCCGACAACAGCCTGACCATGGATCATCCCTATCCCGACAGCCTGCTCGACACGGGCGTGCAAGGGGTCATCGGCAAGCCGCTCGACCGCGTCGACGGGCCCAGGAAGGTCACCGGCACCGCCACCTATGCCGCCGAATATGTGCTGGAGAACATGGCGCATGGCGTGCTGGTCGGCGCCGGCATCGGCCATGGCCGGATCGTGTCGATCGACACCGCCGCGGTCGCCACGCTGCCGGGCGTGATCGACGTCATCACAGACTTCAAGACCTTCCTGAAGGTGCCGCAACAGGGCGGCGAGACCGACGCGCCCACGCAAGGCGTCAAGCAGATCGATTATTTCGGTCAGATCGTCGCGATCGTGATCGCGCAAACGCTGGAGGCCGCGCGCGACGCGGCGGCGCGACTGCCGATCGAATATGAGTACATATCCGGCGCGTACCACTTCGCCGCGCACCGCAAGGACGCGGTCAAACCGTCCTTCAACAACATCCCCCCGCATTACGAACAGGGCAATGTCGACAAGGCGATGGCCAAGGCCGCCGCCAGCGTCGACGTGACCTATACCACGCCCAGCCAGAACTCGGCGGCGATGGAGCCGCATGCGTCGATCGCGACCTGGACCGACGACGGTCGCCTGACCCTGTACGGCGCGTATCAGATGCCGACCTCGGATTCGCAGCAGCTCGCCAAGTCGCTGGGCGTCGCGGCGGACAAGGTGCGGATCATCTCGCGCTATATCGGCGGCGGCTTCGGATCGAAGCTCGGCATCGCGCCCGAAAGCGTCGCGGCGGCGGTCGCCGCGCGCAAGCTCGGCCGCCCGGTCAAGGCGGTCATGCACCGCACCCAGGTGTTCGAGGCGACGATCCGCCGGTCCAACACCGAGCAACGGATGCGGCTGGCGGCGGATGCCAAGGGGCACTTGACGGCGATCGGGCATGAATCACTGGTGTCGAACACCACGGGCGAGGATTGGTTCGAACCCGTCGGGATCGGCACGCACTTCCTCTATGGGGGCAAGAACCGCCGCATCACGCATGATGTCGTGCCGCTGAACCTGCTCCTCGCCGGATCGATGCGCGCGCCCGGCGAGGCGGTGGGGATGATCGGGCTGGAAGCCGCGATGGACGAGCTCGCGGAGGAGCTCGGGATCGACCCGATCGAGCTGCGCCGGATCAACGATCCCGAACAGGATCCGGAAAAGAACATTCCCTTCTCCTCGCGCCAGTTGACCCGCGCGCTGGACGAGGGCGCGCGGCTGTTCGGATGGGATCGGCGCTCCGAACCCGCCACCCGGCGCGATGGCGAATGGATGATCGGCATGGGCGTCGCATCGGCGTCGCGCAGCAACATGCTGATGCAATCGGCGGCCAAGGTCGAAATCCACCCCGACGGGTCGGCCACCGTGTCGTCGGCGATGACCGACATCGGCACGGGCAGCTACACGATCATGGCGCAGATCGCGTCCGAAATCCTGGGCATCCCGGTCGATCGCATCACCATGTCGCTGGGCGACACCAATGATCCGCCGGCGGCCGGATCGGGCGGCTCCTGGGGCGCGGCGTCGGCGGGATCGGCGGTGTATCTGGCGTGCGAAACGCTGCGCGATCGGCTGGCGGCGGCGATGGACGTGGAGCCCGCCGGGCTGACGCTGAAGGACGGCTTCGCGATCGCGGCCAATCACCGCCGCCCGATCGGCACCTTGGTCGGCACCGGGATCGAGGCGACGGGCGAGATCAAGCCCGGCAAGCAGGAGAAACAGTTCACCCAAGCGAGCTATGGCGCGCATTTCGCCGAGGTCGCGGTCAACGCGGTCACGGGCGAGGTCCGCGTGCGGCGGATGCTGGGCGTGTTCGCGGCGGGTCGCATCCTGAACGCCAAGACCGCGCGGTCGCAGTGTCTGGGCGGCATGACCTTCGGCATCGGCACCGCGCTCCACGAAGAGCTGGTCCATGACGAACGCAACGGCAAGCTCGTCAACCACGACCTGGCGGAATACCACATCCCGACCCATGCCGACGTGCCGCAGCTCGAGGTTCATTTCCTGGACGAACGCGACATCAACGCCAATCCTATCCATGCCAAGGGTATCGGCGAACTGGGCATCTCGGGCGCGGGCGCGGCGATCGTCAACGCGGTGTACAACGCCACCGGCGTGCGCGTCCGCACCCTGCCGATCACCTGCGACACGTTGCTGGAAGGGTTGCCGCCTGTCTGAAATCCTCCCCGAGC
>DASVUT010000120.1:0-4134 GCA_036386955.1 Sphingomonas sp.
GCGACATCGAGGCCTTGCTGTAGCGCGACTTATCCACCGCCGCGTGTGCCCGCGCTGCTGGCGTATGACGCCGCGCGGCGCTACCTGGGCCTGATGCATTCCGGGTTCGTGCCGCTCCGCGTCTTTTCCTCCTACACCATGCTCGATGGCGCGATCGAGCCCAAGGCGATCGCGCAAGCCGCGCGCAAGCTGGGCTTTCCCGCCGCCGCGCTGACCGACCGCAACGGGCTCTATGCCGCCATGGCGTTCTCTGACGCGGCCAAGAAGGACGGCGTCCAGCCCATCATCGGCACCATGTTGTCGGTTCAGCGTCCCGACATGCCCGATGGCGTCGCGGCCCCGCTCGACTGGATCGCGCTCTATGCGCAGGACGAGCGCGGCTACGACAATCTATGCGCGCTGGTATCGGCCGCCCATCTGGGTCGCCCGATCGAACAGCCCGCGCATGTCGCCATGGATCTGCTCGCCCGCCACGCCGAGGGCCTGCTGGCGCTGACGGCGGGCGGGGAGGGCGCGCTTGCCCGCCTGTTCGCCGAGGACCAGCCCGCCCGCGCCGCTGCCTATCTCGACCGGCTCCAGACGATCTTCGGCGATCGGCTCTATGTCGAACTCGCCCGCCGCGGCGATGCGACCGAGGAGGCTGCCGAAGCCGCGCTGATCGATCTCGCCTTTGCCCGCGACCTGCCGCTCGTCGCGACCAACCCGTGCTGCTTCACCGAAGCCGCGTTCGGGGACGCGCATGACGCCATGCTGTGCATCGCGCATTCGACCTATGTCGATACCGAGGACCGGGTTCGGACCTGCCCGGAGGCGTGGCTGAAGCCCGCCGACACGATGCGCACGCTGTTCGCCGACCTGCCCGAGGCGATCGCCAACACACTGGTCGTGGCGCAACGCTGCGCGGTCATGGCCCCCAGCCGCAAGCCGATCCTGCCGACCTTGGCAGGCGATCTGGCCGGCGAGGCCGCGCTGCTCCGCCGCGACGCGGAGGCCGGGTTGGAGGCGCGGCTCGAGCGGATCGAGGCGCTCGGGCAGGGCGGCGAGGGCGATTGGCGCGCCGCGTACCGCGAGCGGCTGGCGTTCGAGGTCGACGTGATCGTCCAGATGGGCTTTCCCGGATATTTCCTGATCGTCGCCGATTTCATCAAATGGGCCAAGGATCACGACATCCCCGTGGGCCCGGGCCGCGGATCGGGCGCGGGTTCGGTCGTCGCCTGGGCGCTGACGATCACCGATCTCGATCCGATCAAGCTGGGGCTGCTGTTCGAACGCTTCCTGAACCCGGAACGCGTGTCGATGCCCGATTTCGACATCGATTTCTGCGAAACGCGGCGCGGCGAGGTCATCCGCTACGTCCAGGAACGCTATGGCCGCGATCAGGTCGCCCAGATCATCACCTTCGGAAAGCTGAAGGCGCGCGCCGTGCTCAAGGACACCGGTCGCGTGCTGCAGATGAGCTATGGCCAGGTCGATCGGCTCGCCAAGCTCGTACCGAACCACCCGACCGACCCGTGGACGCTGGAGCGCGCGCTGAACGGCGTGCCCGAACTGGCGCGCGAATATGCCAACGACAACCAGGTCCGCCGGTTGCTCGATCTCGCGCGCCAGTTGGAAGGCCTGCCACGCCACGCTTCCACCCACGCCGCCGGTGTGGTGATCGGCGACCGCCCGCTGGCGCAGCTCGTGCCGCTCTACCGCGACCCGCGATCGGACATGCCGGTCACGCAGTTCGACATGAAATATGTCGAGGGCGCTGGGCTGGTGAAGTTCGACTTTCTCGGGCTCAAGACGCTGTCGGTTCTGAAGAAGGCGCTGCAACTCCTTGGCAAAAGGGGCATTGCCGTCGATCTGGATGCGCTGACCTGGGACGATCCCGAGGTCTATAAGCTCCTCCAGCGCGGCGACACGGTGGGCGTGTTCCAGCTCGAATCAGAGGGCATGCGCCGCACGCTGTCCGCGGTCCGCCCGTCCAATTTCGGCGACATCATCGCGCTCGTGTCGCTCTACCGCCCCGGCCCGATGGACAACATCCCGAGCTTTGGCCGACGCAAGAACGGGACGGAGGACATCAACTATCCGCATCCGCTGCTCGAGCCGATCCTCGCCGAAACCTATGGCATCTTCGTCTATCAGGAACAGGTGATGCAGGCCGCGCAGGTGCTGGCGGGCTTTTCGCTCGGCGGTGCCGATCTGCTGCGCCGTGCGATGGGCAAGAAGGTCCAGGCGGAAATGGACGCGCAGCGCGCGGGCTTCGTCGAGGGCTGCGCGACCGTGAACGGCATTCCCAAGCGGGAGGCGAGCGCGCTGTTCGACCTGATCGACAAGTTCGCAGGCTACGGCTTCAACAAGTCGCACGCCGCCGCCTACGCACTGCTCGCCTATCAGACCGCCTGGCTGAAGGCGCATCACCCGGCCGAGTTCTTCGCGGCGTCGATGTGTTACGACATGACGACGACCGACAAGCTTGCGATCTTCGTCGACGACGCGCGGCGGCTGGGCGTGCGATTGTTGCCGCCATGCCTGCACGCCAGCGACGCCGAGTTCGATGTAGAGGAGGCTGAAGGGACGCTCGCGGTCCGCTATGCGCTGGGGGCGCTGAAGTCCGTCGGCGAAGGCGCGATGGAAAAGCTGGTGCTGGAACGCCGCACCAACGGCCGCTTCGCCTCGCTCGACGATCTCGCCGCCAGGGTTGATCCTCGGCTGTTGAACAAGCGTCAGTTGGAAACGCTCGCGGCGGCGGGCGCCTTCGACGCGCTCGACCCCAATCGCGCCGGCTGCCACGCCGTTGCTGAGACGATCCTCGCGGTTGCCGCCCGGACGCATGACGCGCGGACCAGCGGGCAGGGCGGGCTGTTTGGCGCGGCCGAGGTGGCGGGCGACGCGATCCGGCTGCCGCTATCGGTGAAATGGACCGTCGCCGACCGGATGGAGCAGGAAAAGGAGGCGTTCGGCTTCTACTTTTCCGCGCATCCCGTTGATCGGCACGCGACGCTGGCGCGGATGCACGGCGCGCGCGCCTTCACCGCGCTGTCGGCGTTGGCGATCCCCGACGACGGAACGCGTGCCGGCGCGACCATGGCGGTGCTGGTCGAGGAAGCGAAGTGGCGCACGTCGCAGCGCGGCAAACGCTACATGATGGCGCAGTTATCCGATGCCAGCGGGCAGTTCACCGCGACCTGTTTCGACGATGCCGTCGCGCAGGATCTGGAGGACGCGGCGCGGGTCGGCGCGTGCGCACTCGCCACGGTCGAGCTGGACCGACGCCCTGGCGAAGACGCGCCGCGCGTGTCGATCAAGCGGCTCCAGCCGTTCGAGGGTCTGGCGTCGGCCGCACGGTTCGTCGCGCGGATCACGGTCGATCGCGCCTCCGTCTTCGACAAGCTGGCAAGCCTCCTGGCTCCCAATCGCGGGGGCCGGGGCGAGGTCCGCGTCACGGTGATGCTGGACGGCGGGAAGGAAGCTACCCTGTTGCTCGGTCGCGATTTCCTGCTCGATGGCGAGCTGGTGACCCATTTGGAAGCGATCGAAGGGGTCGTTGCCGTCGACTTGGGAATGAGCGAGACACGGCTGGCACTGGTCGGCTGAACCGCCGTCGGGCGCGCTTCCCGCCGGAGGGCAACATTTCCTCACCGTCGCGGGGATTGCCCGATGCCATCCCGGCTCTATCCTGATCCCTTAGAGCGCCGATGGGTGACGTCAGGGAGAGTGGTTGATGCTGGGCGGGATGCAGGATTTCGAACTTCGCGTACCGCGCCTGATCGATCATGCCGCACGCGAACACGGCCGGCGCGAAATCGTCAGCCACTGGGCCAACGGGACGCAGACCCGCAGCGACTGGGCCGGCATCGCCCATGACGCGCGCAGGCTTGCGCAGGCGCTCGAACGGCTCGGCTGCCGCCCGGGCGACCGGATCGCGACGCTCGGCATGAACCACGGCCATCATCTTGCCGCCTGGTACGGCGCCATCGGAATGGGCGGGGTGATCCACACGATCAACCCGCGGCTGTTCGACGACCAGCTGATCTACATCGCCAATCATGCCGAAGACAAAGTCCTGTTCTATGACAACGCGTTCCAGCCGATCGTTGACCGGTTGCGCGAACACTGGACCAGCATCGAACATTATGTCGCCTT